>JBCBKZ010000566.1:0-4151 GCA_038520955.1 Bacteroidota bacterium
TCTCCACTCTGATCTATATAGCTCATTAAATCAGGAATGGTCTTCTGCATAAAGCGTTGCACAATGTCCATTTCCTCTTCCTCGTCTGTGGCCTGGGTGGTTTCGCCTGCTTCTTGCTTAAGCCTTCTTTCCAGGTAGCTGATGAGAAACTGAAGGAACTCCTGGTTGATACAGAGGTTGAAGTAGGTATCCAACACAAGAAAGGCCCTTGCAGGTTCACGAGACAAGTCAGAGAAGTTATTTCCCGTCAGCTCGTCAAACATTTTCAGGGTAGAGACAAAGTCCTGACGCATGAGCCCTTCTCCTCCAAATATTCTGTCATCTTTAAACCTTATACCCGCCGCTCTATCATAGTACACAACGATATCTCTCTTCCCAAACATCTCCTGATTATAGAATTCTCTCAGGCGAACGTAATGGGGTTCTCCTTCCCTGCTTACCCTTACATAGTCATTGATATTGCCGTGGATGACAAACTGAGAAACGTTTTGAGAGAGGTATTTTCTTTTAATTTCATGTGCCCACTGTGGCACTTCTGTTACTGATTTTTTCTTGCTTTCAGTAGCCATATATAAAGTTGAGAATTATGCTTGTTAGTATGTATAGACGTATGAACGCCTTTGGTATGCTGAAGGAGAATAAATTACTAAGACCTAATTGAATATCATAGCTCTGGACCTGAATCCGGAGCTATGCATGAGATTATTCTTTATCCAGGAATGACATCCCTATCTAGCTGAATACTTACCGTTTCTCCTTCTGACTTCGCCATTACGGCAGTCAGGGTAAGGTCTCCAATCACATTGATAGTGGTACGACACATATCCAGAATCCTGTCAAGACCAAAGATGAGGGCCAACCCACTTTCAGGTATCCCCAGGGTCCCCAGTACTAAGGCAAGCGTAATCATCCCTGCTCCCGGTACCCCCGCTGCTCCCACGGAAGCCAACGTAGCTGTCAATACGATGGTGATCTGCTGGGTAAAGCCCAGTTCTATCCCAAATACCTGTGCGATGAAAATAGCTGCCACTGCCTGATACAAGGCTGTTCCATCCATATTAATAGTCGCTCCCAGAGGAAGCACAAAGCTGCTCACTTCTTTAGAAACACCCAGATTGTTCTCTGCCACATTCATACTGATCGGTAGGGCAGCTGAACTAGAACTGGTACTGAATGCCATGACCACAGACTCCTTAATGGCCTTTAGAAACAATAGTGGACTGGTCTTTACATAAAAGAAGATAAAAGAAAAATGAGTGATAATGACATGGAGTAATAGTCCTACTACCACCACCAGACCATACTTGATGAGAAGGAGTAGAATATCCAGTCCCATAGTCGCCACTACATTCAGCATAAGGGCAAATACCCCATAAGGTGCTGTTTCCATGGCTATTTCCACCATTTTAATAATGGCGTCATTCAAGCCATCAAAAGCCTTTATGAGTGGGGATGATTTCTCAATGGGAATCATGGTTATAGTTATCCCCAGGAATAGGGCAAAAAAGATCACCCCTAACATATCTCCACTTGCCAGTGAAGCAAATGGATTAGTAGGAACCAGTCTTATGAGGAGGTCAAATATTTTTTCCACTTCACTTTTACCCGCCATGTCCGAAGCACCAGCAGCTTTAGAAGCGGCGGCATCCTCATACTGCTCCATGAGGGCTACCTTCTTTTCTTCAGGCATCCCCAAACCCGGCTGCCCTATGTTCACCACCACAATCCCGATCATACAGGCTACTGCTGTGGTCATGAGAAAAAAGCCAAAGGCCTTTAAGCCCATTTTTCCCACTTTGCGGATATCTCCCAGGCTGGCTGCCCCTAGTATCAATGAAACCAGAACCAGGGGAACAACCAGCATTTTTACCAGCCTGATAAAAATGGTTCCGATAGGATCTGTGTAAACGACTAAGTGTTGGAGGCCAAACTGATTGAAGATTACTCCTACTATGATGCCGACCAGCATCCCCAGAAGTATTTTGGTATACAGTTTCATATGATGGGTATAGATTAGGGGTACAAGGATGTGTGATTCTCAGAAGAATATGAGATGGAATTCAACCATCCAGATTCTCTCTACAACAAAAAAAGTACTTTCAAGATAGAAGGATTTTCAGTTATATGGAAATATGCCTATGAGTGGGGCCTTTTTTCCATTTGGCTAATCTGAGAGGATCAAGTATCTTGGGTCTCCCTTTAAGTACTTTCATCTCACAAATGGATCTCAAAGAAGCTCAATTAACCGACTTCAAAGTTACTGCTCGACATCCATGGGAAATCGCCCGTCTACGTGCTGTAGAAAAGCTGCTGAAAACCTACCTGAACCCTTTGACCAAGGACACGGTTAAGGTGCTGGATATAGGCTGTGGGGACACTTGGGTCATAGAACAGCTTACTGAAACTTTGACTGAGGCACGATTCCATGCAGTAGACATAGCCTTTACGGAGGAGGTACTTTCTCATATCAACTCCAAGTACGCTTCTTCCCGGAAACCTATACGTGCTTTCCGTTCTATGTCTGAAAGTCTTGAGGCAGATACGGGGCAGGTAGACTTGATCCTTTTGCTGGATGTGATTGAGCATATAGAGGATGATATCAGCTTCCTGAAAACCCTACATGAGCATCCCGGAGTAAACGAACACACACGGATTCTCATCACTGTACCGGCTTTTCAGTCATTGTTCTGTTCGCATGATGTTTTTCTGGAACATTACAGAAGGTATGACAATGCCATGCTTTCTGAACACGTAAAGGCTGGAGGAATGGAACCTATACATCTAGGATACTTCTTCACTTCCCTCCTTCTATTCAGAAGTGTGCAGGTCTTGAAAGAAAAGATATTCTCAGCAGATGAAGCCAAAGGAATAGGAGACTGGCAGGGCAGTAAGTTCAAGACGGAACTAATGACTGGTATTCTCAATACTGATTATAACATAAGCGCAGCACTCAGAAAGATGGGTATTTCTTTACCAGGGCTTTCTAACTTCATCATATGCAAACCCTCTGCCTGATCATCCCTTGTTATAATGAGGCAGAGAGACTTCCCGAGCGTTACCTGAGGAAGTTTATCCAAACTCACCCTAATATCCACCTCTGTCTGGTAAATGATGGGAGTCAGGATACTACCTGGACCATCATAGATCAGCTTTCTAAAGAATCCCCTCAACAAATATTTGGGCTGAACTTGGAGCAGAACCAGGGAAAAGCGGAGGCCGTCAGGTTAGGATTACTTCATATGAAGAAGCAAGGCAGGTATGAGTACCTGGGTTACTTTGATGCGGACATGGCAACGCCTCTGGATCAGGTAGATTTTTTCCTCCACTTCTGCCAGGGCACCTTTACCCATAGCTTCATTGTGGGATCACGCATTAAACGCCTGGGGGCCAAGGTGGAGCGAAGTCCTTTACGACATTATCTGGGGAGAATTTTTTCTACCGTTGCCAGCTTAATCCTGCAGCTTCCTGTATATGATACCCAGTGTGGAGCCAAACTCATCAAGGCAGAGGTAGTTCCCACCATCTTTGAGCAACCTTTCCTCAGTAAGTGGCTCTTCGATATAGAAATATTTGCAAGACTCAGAGGGCTGTACGGGGAAGAAGCGGTAGAAGAGGAAGTGATGGAAATTCCCCTACAAGTATGGTTGGAGAAAGGCGATTCCAGACTCAAGACGAAGGACCTACTCAGAGTATTCCCCGAACTATACAGAATTCACAGAAGATATAAAGGAAATGGAAAGGCTTCTCCTGCTCATACGGAAGCAAAAAAACATCAGGAAACAGGCTCCGTGTGATGGCTCATTTCAAACATCACATCTGATTCTACTAACTCATCCAGCTGTCTGATAAAAACGTCCAGAGAAAAGAGCGCGATGTAAGCATCCTTACTTAGGGCTTCCGTATCTATCTTTCTCATATCTCCTTCCGTACCTATAAATTCATCCCGGGTCATATGGATAGGTAGGTCTTTCTCCAGGAAAGTGAGAATCCCTTTGGGGGCATACTGTTCTCTTATCACTTTCTGAAGCGCAGCCCACTGATCCCAGTCTACATCCATGACCTCCATCTTTTTCCCTGCATTTTCTCCTTCAGAAAAGAATAATTGAAACAGTACTTTGGCTTCCATAGTCTCATTGATTATGAGACAAAGG
>JBCBKZ010000567.1:0-4140 GCA_038520955.1 Bacteroidota bacterium
CCTTCTGTATCTACTGCAGTAGATACAGAAGGCAAGAAGTATGTCATCAATAAGTCTCTCCGAGATATTTACCAGGAGTTAGATGGGCAGATGTTTTACCAGATCAACCGTAGTGAGATTGTGAACAGGCAGTACGTCCAGAAATTCTCTACCCATATTAAGAATAGGCTGAAAATAGAACTCACCAATGCTGAGGTGGTCTACTCCTCCAATAGCCGAACACCTGGGTTTAGGAAGTGGATCAAGTGATACGCCCTCCTTGATGGCCCCCAATAAAAAAACCCTCCGATTGGAGGGCTTTTATTCTCAAGTTAGGTGTTAATCTTTTCTAGTAGCCAGATTTGTAACGCTCATCTTCTATATCAGAAATATCTTTTAGCGTCTGGTCTATCTTGGCCTCAATAGCTGTTTTACCTGTCAGAGATTCACTGGTTCTTTTGGTGATCAGTGTTTCACTCTCCAGTTCTATAGGCTCTGTTACTTGTGTAGCCTTGAAGACATATACTCCGTTAATTCCTTCCAGTGGAGCAGAAACATCTCCCTGACTCATAGAACTAATCTTTCCTATCAGGTAGTAATCCGCGCCAATACCAGGAATTGTGCTGGTCTCAAAGTTGATTCCGGTAGCTGTGTTCACAAATGACCCGGCGCTAAACTCACTATTATATGCTTGGCTTACAGCATTCAGATCATCTGAGAGGGCTAACCCATTTAATCTATCCTTGATAATCTGAGCTTTCTTCTGATTCAGCACTTTTCTGTTTACTTCTGTTCTGAGGTCTTCCAGGCTTCTGGTTCCTTCACTTCTTTTCTCTACCACCTCTGCTACCACATAGCTATTACCTATTCTCATTACCTGAGAAAGCTCATCTAAATCGGCCTCTAGTCCCCATCTAATCAATTCTCTTCCTCCTTCAAGTCCGTTTACAAAGCGGGTCTCAGGTGTGAATGGGTTAGACTGCATAGCATTTTGTCCCAAAGCCACTGCAGCTGAGTCTATGCTGTTAGCGCTGGAAGCCTTACTTAGGAAGATGTTAGCTTCCTGGAATACGCCTTTATCTGTAGCTGATCCAGCAAACACTTCTTCTTCTACATTGGCTAGTGCGTACTCTTTGTTCGTGCGAGCTTCTACAAATACCACGTGGTAACCTTCATCACTCTTAACTGTTCTGATGGCACCAGCAGGAATCTTAGTTACTTCATCATAGAAGTCTTCTCCGTATTTATTCTGTGCGGTTAACCAACCCAGGCTTCCTCCTTTAGTCTTAGTCTGGAAGTCTCTTGAGTTTTCATTTGCCAGGTCAAAGAAGTTACTGGCATTAGCTTGTCTTGAGAGTTGGTTAGCTCTGCTTCTGGCTTCGCTTTCAGCAGCGTTATCATCCCCGGAAGGCTTAATAAGGATATGCTTCACTTTAGAGAAGGTTTCTTCTCCAGCCTGAGTATCCACTATCTTATACAGCTTGTAGTATCCAGCTTCAAACACAGGCCCCAGGATATTTCCTACAGATCCATCTGTTAACTGATCCTGAAGTTCCGGGCTTAGGGCAGATACTGCCTGGAAAGCGCCAGTGTAAGGGGTTCTGGATTTGTTACTGGTGAAAACAGAATCATTTGAAGCATCTTCAAAACGCTCTTTAAGACCCAGCACTTTGTTTCTGGCTCTGGCTGAGTCTTCCTCGGAAGCCTCTACAGGGAAGTTTACAAACTTTACATAGGTCTCTTCTCCCTGCTTATATCTGTTTTTGTTACTGCTGATATAGCTTTCCAGCTCACTGTCAGAAACACTTACAATCGAATCAGGTATCTGCGCGTAATTAATAGCCAGATACTCTCCGTTTACATTTCTGTTCTGATCATTGTACTTCTGCTGTGCCTGAGCCTTTGATCCCAGGTAGGCAGAAGAGATCATGTTATTATATCTCTCTGTGGCTCTACTCTTAGCGAGGAAGTCTTCAAACACTATGAGCTGCTCAGCCATAGTTTCGTCATCCAACAGTCTTGACAGCTGTGAACGAACAAACTCGGGATCAAATTCCTGTCCGGGAGAGGTGAAGCTCTGACGGACGGCAGGGTGGATGTTTTTTCCGGTAAACATATCGTATACCTCATCCCCGCTTATTTCTATCCCGTGCTTTTCAAATTCTTTCTCATACAGAATCTCAGACACCATCTGGTTCCATACCTGGTCCATGATAAATCCTCTCTGGGATTCTGGTAGACTTGGGTAGCGCTGTAGTTCTGCCTGGTATCTCTCCTCAAAGTCCGCGGCAGTAATCGTTCTTCCAGCAATTTCTCCTACAGGTCTGGGTCCCTGAGGGCCTCTGGTAGCTCCCGTGAGAAAGTCAGTGAGGATAAATCCAAGGGTAGCGATAGCTATGACTACCACTACAAGTCCCATATTATTCCTAATCCGGCTCAGTATCGACATATCAAAAAATGCGTTTTTCTAAATTTCCACCTGTGATATTCCTAAGTATTAGCGGTTTATACAGATTTTTCAGGGCAACAAATTTCGCTTGAAAAGGGCTAAATTCAAAATGAACCTACAGAAAGCTGTTACCTTTCATGTATACTTAGCTTTACTGCGATAATTTTGCTGGGGGTAGCTTTCAGAATACTAAACTTATATTGTGTTTTATCTACCTCTATTTCCACTTCCTCGCCCTGTTTTGGGATGTTTTCATGGTGATACATGATTAATCCTCCCAGGGTAGTATAGTACTCCTCATCCGGTAACTCTATCCCTAAATCCTCATCCTCATTCAGATCATCTATCTCATGTCTGGCCCCCAGCGTGATGCTTCCGTCCTCATTTATCAATTTAATCAGGTCTTCTTCAGGCAATTCTTCCTCATCATGCTCGTCTTCTATTTCTCCAAAGACTTCTTCTATCAGGTCTTCCATAGTAATCATACCTGAGGTCCCCCCAAACTCATCAACTACTATGGCCACTGATCGCTTATTCTCAGAAAACTCTGCCAATAGATTATTTGCCTGCATAGCTTCCGGGACTATGAATACCGGCTGCATAACTTCTTCTATGGTTTTGGGCATGCTAAACATGGAGGAAGAATGAACAAAGCCGGCTATTCTGTCCAGTGAATCTTCATAAATGATGATTTTGGATAAGGCGTGCTCTATAAAGGTGTCCATGAGTTCCTCTATGCCCGCTTCTTTGGTTACGGCAATGATTTCGGTTCTGGGGATCATACACTCTCTTGCTTTAGTCTCCTTTAAGGAGACGGCATTGTTCAGCATTTCCGTATCCAGGTCCAGATCCTCCATCTCTTGTTTCTCACTGGCTGCTATCACCTCCTGTATATACTGATCCAGGTCTTTTCTCCCTAACCCCACAATTTTATCATCTGTGGTTACCCTGAAAAGGTATCTCAGGATCAGCCTGGAAATGGCATTCACCAAAATAACGGGCCACCTCAGTAGCCAAAAGAAGGCTGAGAGTATATAAGATGCTGGGAATACGATGGTATCTGCCAATTTTCTGAATATGGCCTTGGGGATATATTCTGCAAAAATCAGAATGATGAGGGTAGTGATCAGAGACTGCAGAAGGGTAAAGGCTAAGACCCCACTGGTTATTCCTTCCAGGAAGGGGGTGGTCAACCTGTCCATGTATATGGTGAAAATCACCAGGGCCAGGTTATTCCCTATGAGAATGGTAATGAGGACTTCCGAAACGCGCTTAGTGAACTTAGAGAGAATGACAGCAGAACGCACATTTTGCCTGAGCTTCAATTCTATTTTTAGCCTACTTGAGGAAAGAAAGGCTATTTCCATCCCTGAAAAAAAGAAGGATAAGACCAAACTCAGCAACAATATGACTATGACCGATAAAGGAACTTCCACGTACGCCTATTAAGTTTTAGTGTATCCTTTCATATCTTCCTCCTCTTCCAGTTTTTGGATCTCTTCTTCCCGCCAGCGTTCGAACCTGATACGCTGATTACGTCTGAAGGAGTACATAAACCCAAATATAACCATGGCTACCAGAAGAGCCCCTATAGTGGTATTGGTGAGATGCTTAAATTCTGTTACCAGAAAGATCATTAGCATCACTGAACCAGCCAGATAGACGTATTCTATGTATTTCATGACAGGTATTTAAAAGGGGTAGTGTTATTG
>JBCBKZ010000568.1:0-4138 GCA_038520955.1 Bacteroidota bacterium
CTGAAAGGTTCTCTTTAATTGGGAGTCAGTCTTAGCTTGAAAAGCGAGTTCAGTATTGTCGAAATTTACCTTGGCAGGCACTTGCTTGTTCATATGGGGAATCAATTTTCATTAGGTTCCAGGTAGCCGGATTCTTTTCTTTCCAGAGATTCATCATTGGGATGAGGAGGAGGAAAAAAGGCCAAAGATTTGGGTGTTTTACTCACGTAGAAATACTCTAAGCTTAATTCTCCTACCCGGTAATCTACCCTTTCTTCCTGTTCTTTTTTGATGGTAGAACCATCCCACATGACCGTATCAGTAGGTACAGGAAGATCCGGTAAAATGGATTCATGAGAAAAGTAATATTGGCCCTGATCTATGATGTATCTTCTGAGAGAATCTCCATCCTCAAGAAAATTAGGAATGAGGGTTAATGATTGGTCAGCGTTTAAGCGGAAGTAGGTATCTCGCCCCCATCCTTGTTCCAGGGGAGAAGAGGTTAATAAGATCCCTGAAGGCGGAATAGTAATCTCCAAAGCAGAGTCCGAAGAAGGGATGGGAGGGGCTCCGGGAATGCTGTATTTTATGCTTACCCAACCTTCAAAATCCTGAGGAATGTAGAAAACCCTTTGGGTCCTCATGGTGCTTACCCAGTAGATGATGAGGAGGATAACCAATGAAGGCGTAGCTACCATTAGAATCCTATCAATCAGTTTTCTTTTTCTTTTCTCCATACTTGTCCTTAGCTGAATTATCCCCTACTGTTAAACATTCACGCTTTTCCCCTCTGTGAACACGCTTGATAATTTGCGGTTTGAGCCATCAACAATATTGGGCAAATTCATGTAATCCAAGTATAAAGCTATAGATATCCGCCTTATAAATCCTAGATGAGATGAGAAAAATTTTATTTACCCTGTTTCTGTCAGCTACTGTTTCTTCGGCTATGGCCTTAGAGATCAGCTATACAGGAACGCTCGACAAGGCAGATCTGAATACAGGTTTGTCACTTAGCTCTTATACATCCTCATCCGTATCCTTGCAGGCGTCTAATGTTCATCAGGATCCTTATGATCCATATTATGATGAGTATGATGATTTCAGGTATTCCAGAAGATTGAGAAGATTTAATTCTGTTGGAGTTGCTGGGGACGGTTTTGGATACTATGATCCCTACTACACTAATGATGTTTATTACGTAATAGGTTCCCCATTATGGGACAGATGGTATGCTCCCAGAAGAGTATTTGTTAGAGGAGGATTCGTTACACGTTCATTCTTCTTTGGCTTAGGCTTTGGGTCTCCCTTTTATGACGCATGGGACTGGTGCCCCGGCTGGTATGGTTTCGGTAACTGGTATAGCCCATGGAGATTCAGACCTTGGGGAGGATTTGGCTTCGGTATAGGCTTCAACCGTTGGGGTTGGGGTGGAGGCTGGGGCTGGAATGGAGGCTTCGGTGGTGGTTGGGGTTGGAATCGTGGTTTCAACAGAGGATTCAATAATGGATTCAACCGTGGTTACAGATATGGGTTCAGAGATGGCTTTAATGCCGCTAATCCATCAGACCGTTGGTACCAGCGTAATGGCGTCAGTAACAGAAACTATGTTAGAAATGCAGCTAACTATGGAACCAGAACCCAAAGAGGGGTAAGCGGTGTCCGTCGTGTGCCTAGAAATGTGAATGATGGTGTAGGAAACAGAGTGAGAAATAACTCACGTAGGTATGTGGTAAATCAGTATGAACCATCTTCCAGAGCCAGAAAGCGTTCTAACAGCACCTATTCCAGGTCTTATAGAACTCCTAATGGCACAGCTAACACTTCGCGTTATCAGTCTAGAAGAACTGACAGGAATGCAAACGCTTCTGTAAGAAGCAGAACCTTTGAATCAGATAGATCTCGTACGTACAGCAGATCACAGAGTGATAGAGCCAGAAGTTCAGGGAGTACCTATGGGAACTCTGACCGTTCTACCAGATCCAGATATGGAGATGTAGTTCCTCAGGGAGATAGAAGTTCCGTGAGAAGAGATTCCAGAACGGATCAGTACCGTCAGAGAAGTGAATCGCCTTCAAGATCTTATGGTAATAGTTCCAGATCTAATTCCTCGAACCAGTACAGACAGAGAAGTGAAACACCTTCAAGGTCTTATGGAAATAGCTCTCGCTCCGGTTCTTCAAACCAGTACAGACAGAGAAGTAATACACCTTCAAGATCTTATGGAAATAGCTCTCGCTCCGGTTCTTCGAACCAGTACAGACAGAGAAGCAGTACGCCTTCAAGATCTTATGGTAATAGTTCAAGATCTAATTCTTCGAATCAGTATAGACAGAGAAGTAGTACGCCTTCCAGGTCTTATGGAAATAGCTCTCGCTCCGGTTCTTCAAATCAGTACCGTCAGAGAAGCAGTTCCCCTTCACGGTCGAACAATTCCTACAGACAAAGAAGTAGCTCACCTTCTCGCTCTTCGGGCAGCATGAATCGCTCCAGAAGCTCAAGCAGATCCTCTGGAAGCATGAGTCGTTCCAGAAGTTCAAGTAGATCTTCAGGGAGTATGAGTCGCTCAAGGAGCTCAAGCAGGTCCTCAGGAAGCAGGTCAAGATCCTCTTCCGGTAGGTCTAGAAGAAACTAAGAATTTTTGGTCTCTTGGTAGTGTGTTAAATTGCTAGGCCCTTCCCGTTGTGGGAAGGGCCTTTTTCTTACATCAAACTTTGGAGTATAAGGGCTATCTGGCGTAAACCAAATACTCCCAAGGACCTAAGCTGACGTCGGTTCCTTCTGCTAAGGCTGTTTCTTCTTGTGAGAATATTTCCTGGTAAGTTCCCGCTATGTCTCCACTTAGAGAGAATGCATGATCATTGTTAGATAGGTTTATGAGAACTACTACCTGATTCTCTCCTTTTTGACGCGTGAAGGCATATACATCCTCATCTACCCCTGTTGGAATCTTTACGAGGGAACCACCATGCTCTCCATTCCATATAGCCTGATTTTCATGCTTCAGATCGAAAAGAGTTTTATAGAAGCCAGCGTAAGAATATTCTCCCCATGGGATATCATCTTTCTTGAAGAATTCCAGCTGCTTATCCATAGCTGATTCCTGTCCGGTGTAGATCAGGGGCATTCCATCAAAAGTAGCTGTAAGGACTGCAAAGGCTTTATGACCTGCTCCCATACGCGCGAATTCAGTCCCTGACCATGAATTCTCATCATGGTTAGAGGTAAACTGCATTTGGTACCCCCTTTCATACTGCTCCGCTTTCTTGGCCAGCATGGCATCTATATCCAGTGCATTTTTCTTCTCAGCTTCTACTTCTTCTCCTTCTACCAGGTTCCCTTTTACCAACTTTTGACCGCCGCCTTCCGTAGCTCCCTGACTAGCCGCTATCTCATTTAGGAGGTGGTGCATTTCCCATCCGTAGTCCATGACGTAGGCACCATTGTTCACTATGGCTGGAACCTCTGCCTCTGCCAGCATAAATACAGGCTTGATGGCATACAAGGCATCAGCACATTCGGCCCAGAAATCTACTGGGACACCATGTGCTACATCCACGCGAAAACCGTCAATACCTACCTCACTGATCCAAAAGGCCATGGCATCTATCATGCCCTTTCTCATTTCTTTGTTGTCATAGTTCAGGTCAGCCACGTCCGTCCATCCCCATGATTTGCCGGTATTATAGTCAATGGGGTCTATGATATTTCCGTCCTCGTCCTGTGTATACCAGTCCGGATGTTCTGTAATCCATGGATTATCCCAGCCGGTATGGTTAGGTACCCAGTCAATGATACAGTACATGCCCTGATCATGGATTTTGGATAACAGCTCTTTAAAGTCCTCTATACTTCCATAGTCAGGGTTTACATCATAGTAATCTGCTACCGCATAAGGGCTTCCTAGTTCTCCTTTTCTGTTTTTCACACTTATAGGGTGAATAGGCATCAACCATAGGATATCTATGCCCATCTCTTTCAGACGAGGTAAGTGATCTCCAAAAGAGGCAAATGTGCCTTCATCTGTGAAGTGCCTGAGGTTAACCTCATAGATGGTGGCGTTTTTATGCCAGTCAGGGATATTTGGGGTTACTACTGTTACTGCGGGCTCTGCCTTCTTTGCAGGCTTACAGGAGGTAAAAAAAGAAAAAATGGAAAA
>JBCBKZ010000569.1:0-4128 GCA_038520955.1 Bacteroidota bacterium
GCGGGAAAGTCTATGGCGTACGGGTATTACTTTAAATATTCTTAGGCAAACCATCCCTATGTATATGCTTAGCCCTGAGGGAATAGAAAAGGCCGTGGCACACATAAATGGAAGAGGGGAAGAGTTGATTTCCTAACTCTGTAATTTTATACTACTTTCGGACCATTAACAGGATGGTTTGAAACGATTAGTGAGACTTTTCCCTCTGCTCGAAAGCCTGGAAGGATATACTAATTCTGACTTTAGAAACGATCTCATTGCCGGTCTGACGGTAGGTATTATGCTGGTCCCGCAAGGGATGGCCTACGCTTACCTCGCAGGGCTTCCGCCTATTTATGGCTTGTACGGGGGACTGATACCTTTATTCATTTATGCCCTTTTTGGTACATCCAGACAGCTTTCAATTGGACCAGTAGCCATTTCTGTCATTCTGGTATTAGCTGGCGTAAGTCAGTTCGCTACACCGGAAACGCCTGAATACATTTCTCTCGTCATTTTGTGCGGCCTAATGATAGGTGTCTGCCAAATCCTCTTCAGTCTCTTACGCCTCGGCTTTTTAGTAAAATTGCTTTCCCATCCCGTAATCGCAGGTTTCACTTCTGCTGCTGCTGTCATCATAGCCGTAAGCCAATTGAAGGACGTACTTGGTTTTGATATCCCTCGCTACAGTTACATCCACCAGACTATCACTTATGCCTGGGAGCATATAGGAGAAACCAATATTCTCTCTGTCATCTTTAGTGTAGTCTCTCTTGCCACCATGCTAACTCTCAGAAGTATTAACCGGGCTATCCCTGGTGCCCTGATTGTGGTAGTGGTGGGGACATTATTGAGTTGGGGACTTGGGCTAGGAGAACAAGGGCTAGCCATTATCAGAGATGTTCCTGCAGGTTTACCCGCCTTTGAAATACCCAACCTGGAACTGGCCAATATGAAAATGCTGCTCCCAGTCGTGCTAACCGTAACCGTAATCGGGATAGTAGAGAGTATTGGAATTGCCAAAGCCTTAGAGGCTAAGCATAAATCCTATAAAATCAGGCCTAATCAAGAGCTTTTTGCCTTAGGCTTTTCAAAGCTCTTAGGGAGTTTCTTTCAGTCCTTACCTACATCTGGGAGCTTCTCCCGTTCTGCCATCAATAATGAAGCAGGTGCCAAGACGGGTATCTCGTCCATGATTACGGCTTCTTTGATTTTACTGGTCCTGCTGTTTTTGACCTCCGCCTTCTACCATCTTCCTAAAGCTATCCTGGCTGCCATCATTCTATTAGCTGTAAGGAGCTTATTTGAGTGGAAAGAAGCTATTCACCTATGGCAGATCAGCAAAAGAGATTTTTGGGTGATGGTCATCACCTTCCTCGGAACCCTTATCCTTGGGATAGAACCGGGTGTATTGCTGGGTGTGTTTATCTCCCTTTCTCTGGTGATTTTCAGGACTGGGCGGAAAGATCTCTCTCTTATTACGGGTCTGGCAAAAAAGGGGAAACTTAGCGGGGACTATTCTCAAGAAAAAGAATCAGGTACGCTAACCTTGCAGTTTAATCAGCAACTCTTCTTTGCTAACTCAGAACACTATCTGGAGGAAGTGCAAAAAGCCGTGGAACAGCACACTCCCGGGCTATCAAAAGTGGTCCTTGATGGAAGCAAAATCTATGATATAGACAGCAGCGGTCTTGAAACCATACGGGAAATTCACAGCTTACTGAACAGTAGAAATCTAGCACTGGGACTTAGCGGTTTCCATGAGAATTGGAAGGAGCAGCTGGAAAATCAGCTCCTACATATTCATGGATAGATGATCCGCTTATTTAATACCTTTTTTAGTGGTTGCCCCCTGTCTTTTGTTTAGAAACATTCGGCTTATACATCTGCTGAAAATAAGTTGGGATTCCCTGAGAGGAAGAGTAACTTTGATTTTTATTCTATGCATTAAACTATTCGCATGACAAGCCAAAAGCTGTTTAAAAACTTAAAACCTGCCGCTTTAATTGAAAGAAGTTTAATCAAGGGCCTTGGAAACTTAAGTAGTTCTGGGGCCCTTGTGGTTAAAACCGGGAAGTTTACCGGACGTTCTCCTAAAGACCGCTTCATAGTTAGAGATGAGTTAACCGAGAACTCTGTGGACTGGGGAGACATCAACCTTCCTATCAGCCAGGAAAGTTTTCAAATGCTTCTCGAAAAAACCAAAGCTTATCAAGATTCTCTGGATGAGGTCTACATGATGGATGCTTATGCAGGTGCCAGTAAGAAATACCAGCTGAAGGTTCAAGTATTTACAGAATACCCATGGCAAAGCCTCTTTGTCTATAATATGTTCCTTAGGCCTACAGCTAAAATGATGGAAACCTATGCCCCAGACTGGACAGTATATGCTTTCCCGGGTGTATTGGCAGACCCAGCCGTTCATGGAACCCGTCAGGAAAATTACTCCATCATCAATTTTACTGAGAAGACAGTCATCATTGGAGGAACAGCCTATACAGGAGAAATCAAAAAAGGGATATTCTCAGTCCTGAATTTCCTTCTTCCTACGGAGAAGGACGTGCTTTCTATGCACTGCTCCGCCAACGTAGGTGGAGAGGGAGATACGGCTCTCTTTTTTGGCTTGTCAGGTACTGGTAAAACCACCTTATCTAATGATCCTGAAAGGCGGCTCATAGGAGATGATGAGCACGGCTGGTCTAAGGAAAACGTCTTCAACTTTGAAGGAGGATGTTATGCTAAGACCATTGACCTTTCTGATACCAAGGAACCTCAGATTTTCCAGGCCATCAGGTTTGGTGCCCTGTTGGAGAATGTAGGATTTGAAAAGGACGGTGTAACGGTAAACTATGAGGATGTCTCTATCACGCAAAATACGCGTGTTAGCTACCCCATCTACCATATAGACAACATCATGTACAAGTCCAGAGGAGATGTGCCTGAACACATTTTCTTCCTGACTTGTGATGCCTTTGGAGTACTTCCCCCTATTTCCAAACTAACGCCAGATCAGGCCATGTACCACTTCATGAGTGGATATACCGCCAAGATAGCTGGTACAGAGGAGGGAATCACTGAGCCACAGGATACTTTTTCAGCTTGTTTTGGTGCGCCTTTCTTACCATTACACCCTTCCAAGTATGCAGAAATGCTGGGGAGGAAACTGGCTCAAGGATCCGATAGTGAGGATGGAAAGATTAACGTATGGCTAGTGAATACAGGCTGGACGGGAGGTGCTTATGGAGATGGTTCCAGAATAGAGCTTTCCTTTACCAGAGCCATGGTAAAAGCTGCGCTCAAAGGTGAACTGAATAAGGTCCCTTATCGGACTCTGCCCATCTTTGGGTTAGAGATGCCCACCAAATGTCCGGATGTGCCTAACGCTATTCTCAACCCCAGGGATACCTGGAGAAATGAGGAGGATTATGACAGGGCTGCTTTGGATCTGGCAAACAGATTTGTGAAGAATTTTGAAAAATATGCGGATAAAACAGCTACAAATATTGTAGAGGCAGGTCCAAAAATTCCTGCACTCAGCTGAACCTTTCCTTAAGAAAAAACGTTTCTAAACCCCTGATCTATTTCAGATTAGGGGTTTTCTGCCTTAGTAGTTGAGCGACTCTGACATTAATCATCCCCTTATGGAAACACATTCTTTTGATTTCACCTACCAAAAACTGGATATCACAGAGCTTCCTCAGCAAGCTGCCATCCTCTATCAAGAATGCGTAAATGCCTTGGACTTATCATGGTCTCCTTATTCAAGGTTTCAGGTAGGTGCTTCCATATTACTTGAGAATGGTCAAATCCTGAAAGGTGCTAATCAAGAGAATGCGGCTTACCCCATGTGCCTTTGTGCAGAACGTGTAGCACTGGCTGCCGCCAACTCAACTCAGCCTGATGTGAAAATCACAAGTATGGTGGTGCTCTCAAAGTTTGCTGATAAGCTATCTCTACATCCCATTAGCCCTTGTGGAGCCTGCAGACAAGTATTACTTGAAACAGAGAGTAAACAAAAAAGCCCCATTGAGTTATATTTAGGCGAAGAAGAGGGGCGCGTTATTTACTTAAGTAGCAGCAAACTCTTATTACCTCTTGCATTTGGAGGACTATAGGGAACCTTTTTTCCCATTCTGCTGTTAAATAAGT
>JBCBKZ010000056.1:0-14311 GCA_038520955.1 Bacteroidota bacterium
ATCCCTTCTATGGAGGCAAATCCACTGTAGGCTTCTAAGCTGGTAAAATGAATTCTATGTGTTCTGGGGTACATGTATACCTATATTTCTACAAAATTAGCTGTATTCTCACGGAATCAAAAAGAGGCTTATCTATTATCCTTAGGTAGTAGTAGTTGGTTTCAGCTTAGGTCTGCTGCGGAAGATAATCCACTCAGCCACGATCAGGTTGGGAATCCAGCAAATCCATGCGATTAGACTATAAGAAAAATCAAAGCTCCATAAAAGCACAGCTTGCATCAAGGGCATGTATATGCGCAAAGTAACGGCTGCCAAACTTAGGGCATAAGACCTGATCATCCATTCTCTGTGCCCCTGAATGTCCTTCTTGCGAATGGATAAAAACGCTTGTATGCTGCTTATAAACCAGAAAATGGCCAGCAAGCCAAAACCTACTTTGTTAGCTGTTCCTCCAAAAGCGTAGAAAGACAAGTAGAATCCTGAAGGCGCACTGAAAAACAAAATAGAAATGAGGTATAGTTTGCCCATCTTTCTGTGCATGGCTAAACGCTTGTTTCTCCAGGAAGAGATGAATTGAGGCCATCCAAGGAGCAGGGCGGCACCTCCAAGTAGGATGTGAAGGTAAAATGCAGTTAGCCAAAGAGGATGTTCCCCTAAGGCACCCTTTCCTTCAATGATGGAGATTGGAGAATCTGTCAAGACATACATCAATGGGTATAAGCCCACTCCTATGACCATGAAGATGAGAAATCCTTTGCCTAGAGATCTTAGAAATGAAAGAGATTTATCCAAGGGTGTACCTATTTATAGGAGACGGACCATGCGTTAACCTGATCATCCGCTATCCTAAAGGTATCCACCACAATTTTATCTGCCAAAACCCGGAAGGGATCATCTACATACTCAAAGAAGGATACGACCACTTCCACTTCCCGATCTGTAGGAGCACAGAAGCTCAAGCGTTCTTCTCCTCTCAACTCCAATTCCAGGGGAGACCAGCTGGCAAAGCCCTGGTTTTGACTTAATTCCCTAAGGTGAACCTGAGCAGTCACAGGATTAGTCACATTTCCCGTCTTTAAATTTAGCACAAAGTCAGACGCTCTCAGAACGGGATAATCAAGATTTATTTCCAAGGGGTAAGAAGGTATGGCATCCTGAAAGCGCGTTAGTGGAAAGTGTTTGTCAATATTAGTTACCCCACACTCATTCTGTATCATTCTCACAGACATGCCCTGGTAAATAGGGTTTACCAAGGCTAATAACTGCTGCTGGCTAAGATCCTCAGCTTTCAAAGTATCACTAATTACTTTCAGCCTTATGGTAAAGTTCCCTTCTTTGTCTGTCATGGTGTTGACAGGCTGAGACCATTTAGAGTAGGAGGGGGGAGCAGCCTGAATATTCATACCGGCATACCCTTCATGAGAAAGGGCATGATATACTTTACCCGTAATTTTTATGTCAAAGCTCTCTTCAGGAATTACAGGAGAATCTTTCTGGCATGCAGAAAGAAGGCCTAAGGCCAGGAACAGGCATAGGTAGTAGTGCTTCATGATGTGCAAAAATGATTATATCTAATTTTCTTAATATAATCATTCTTACGTATATAGAAAAGGGGATATGAATTAGATGCAGGTTCTCATAAAGGATTGTCAGTCAACAGCAGTCTCCAATTTAATGTCATCGAAGAAAACTGTTCCGCTAGAGTTAGACAGTAATAGGAGGAAAACAGTAAACCTGTCAGTTTCCCTAGAATAGTTGGGTAGGGTTACATCAAATATCAAGTTAGAGACTGTACCACTCAGGGTTCTCAATCTTTGGGTAGTTTCAAAGAAGACTAAATCGCTTTGAGAGCCATTTATGTCATCCCCTCTTAATGCTATGGCTACCCCATCTCCTTGTACATTTTCAAGTTCTACTGTCACCCTAAGCCTTACGGAAGCTCCTTCTTCAATATCAGGACTATTAAAATCCTTTCTCCATAGGGCAAAGTCATCATTATCTGCCTGATTATTTGATCTCAACCCCAGCCTAATCGGATTAGAGGGATCTCCAGTACTGTCAATGAAGCTTTCATAAGATTGCTGGCCTGTGGTGTTTCCCACCCAATCCACTTTCTCATCCAGGAGGTCTTCAAAAAACAAAGAGAAATTAGTTCTGGCTTCTGCCCATTCAGGAGTTGGTGTGAAGGGACTGATTAACTCGCCAATGTAATAATCTCTTTTATAGGGAAAATATTTGGTGTAGATATCAAACTGGTTGCAAGCACCGCACATGAGCGTTTTGAAAGATCGATTGGGAAGACGCCCCTCATCATGGGCCCTTTTAAGGATAGCATGCCCTATCTCATGGAAAAAGAATTGTTCCTTTTGGAGGTCTGATCTGTTTAGCCAGCAATCCCTATCTATTTCTATTCTGGGCCTACCTGTGGGACCATAATTGGCGTAACCCCACCCACAAAAGAAAGTACCATTTCTTTCAATTTCATTTACGAATACAGCATCCAGGGTAGAAAGGTCAAAGGTGAACCCCAGACGTGTAGCTTCTTCTTCGAATCGTTGAATATACTCATTAAGGTCGCCATCTATTTGGGTTGTGAAATCAGGTTCATCATCCTGACAACTAAATAATAAGGCTGAGATAGCCATGAGGATAAATGCTTTTCTCATGTGTAAGTCTGTTTGGTTGATACATCTATCTCCAGGAGGTGAAATTGCGTATGGATACAACTAAAGAAAGTGGCAGATGGTTGAGAGTTTCTTTAGGATTTCGATTCCTCCAGTCGCCAGGGTGGGTTCAGTCTATTCTCTCCAGCGTAGTATAATACCAACTGGTTTCCGTAGGGATCCTTCAATCTGGCTTCCCGCCAGAGCCAGGATTGATCTTGAGGTGTGTGGTCAAATTGTATCCCTTCATTCAGTAAGGTTTCTACCGTTGTATCAAGTTTCTCACACTCAAAGTATACATAAGGCGCTTCCCCAAATCCCTTTCCTTCTACTACATGAAGGGAGAAGGTACTGGTCCCGTCTGGGCATTCAAATCGAGCGTAGTGATCTTTGGAATAGACAATAAGCTTGAGGCCCAGTTTCTGGTAAAAGGAAATGCTTTTCTCAAGATCAAAGCAGGGAACAGTTACTTGATTGAGGTTCATAAGGGGATGATAGGTAGCTAGAGAAAGTATGCTGATAAAAAAGCTTTTATCAACCTACTCACACTTAGTCAAACTTCCAATCATCCCCTTTGTATGAATTTCCATATACATCTGGAGCTATGGCAGCTATGAGTTATTCTTTCAGAATCAGCTTGGTGTAGCTTCCCCAATTCAGGAGATAAGGTCCCTGAGGTAACATTGACAGATCCAGAATCTGAGTTCGTTCCAGAATGTTTTGTTGAAAGACTTCCCTGCCGTTTAAATCCAATATTCTGAGGGGAGTACCAGGTTTGATGAAAGGAACCTCAAAGTGAAATTCTGACGAAAAGGGATTCGGATAGAAGGCTGGCTCCTGCTCTAACAAAGGATCATTACTGGTAGTAATTTGGCCATTTACAAATAGGCCTAAATATGGGTCCAAGTTAAAGGTAAATAGCTGTGGAGGAATGTCAATAGAAGGCGCATTCACGAATGACTCCTGCGTGACAAAGAAGTTAAGTCCACTCCCTTTTGTGATCCCTTCCGCCTGGGCAAAGGAAAGAGAGAGAATAATTTTACGCTTATTGCCTGATAAGAAGTTGTTCCCTTCAAAATCATACAGCAAGTACACAAAAGGTTGTAAAACGTTACTGTACCCCAGGAGCAACAGGTAATTTTTGTCTGCCTGATAACTGACGCCCGTTACCATTCCATTCACATCCAAAGTTCCCTTGAGCTTGGCTTCATAAGTTCCAGGGGCTTTAGGGAGCGCATAAATACTGGTTTTCTGACTGAACCATTGCTTGGTTACCAGGTATATGCTATCTCCCTTGACGAACAAGGCTTCACAGTCAAAGTCTGTATTGTTACTGCCTGAGCCTGAAAAGTCAGATTGATCTTCATAAGAGAACTCTATGGTATTGATGACAGGATTAGCAGAGCTAATGGCATTTCTGGCAATACGGTAGATTTTCAGATCCTGCCGGTTTCCGCTTGCATTATTCCCAAAATCCCCGAAATAGAAATAGAAATCATCCTGGGCCAAAGACTCCCAATCTGTGGGATCCATCCCATTAATGGGAAAAGTGGTCAGAACATCTCCTGATAAACTATCTAACACGTAGAGCTTATTGTCATCACTATCGTTGTGTGATAAGAGAGAGCCTTGCCAAAGCAATAGCCCGGAAGTTTCCTTAAGCGCATCATCCAGGACTACTGTTTTTGTAGGACTAATACTGGTTTGAATGTAGGTACAGGAACCGTCGTTTTCTGTAGCACCTACATTGTAGTTAACTGCTAATGGATCAGGACACCCTTTAGTTTGAGAGAAAAGTGAGAGCTGAGAAAGATAGAGGAAGGTTACCCCAAAAGCCAAAACCTTTTGAAACATAGAAGAGGGAAATAGTGCTTATTTGGAACTTAATGACAACTCTGTGGTGGTCAAATTTTTACTTAACTTATATACGAGGAGTTGAAATTAACCAAACTATGTATGGCTCCTATATATCTTCCCGCTAATAGTGTTTTTAGCCACCTCAATTATCAACACCCATGAAAACATGTAACTATTTAGTAATTCTGATTTGTACCCTCGTCTGCCTTAGTTCTTGTAATGAATCTGAAGGAAATGGAGACCCGGACGTACCTGTCCCCACAGTAGCAGAACGCGTAGTAGAAGCGCATAACAAGCTGAGGTCCGCAGTAGGAGTGCAGGATATACTATGGTCTCAGGAATTGGCGGATTCTGCCAGAAACTGTGCGGCTAACTTTATTCAAACTTGTGGAGGACCTGAGTGTGCTACCCAGAATGGGCAATTGGAATTTTATACGTTTCCTGATCCTAATGTGAGATGGAGTTGGGAAGCGGTAGTTGCTGGGTGGTCAGATAATGCGTCTTTTTATAACTATGAGGCAGATACTTGTGCATTTCCCAGAAATTGTGACAGTTATAAGCAAATCGTATGGGCTAACACTACAGAGGTGGGATGTTTTCAGGCCACCTGTTCTAATGGTTCTAACCTATGGATCTGCCACTACAGTCCTAAAGGAAATGTAGAAGGAGAAAGGCCCTATTAAACAGGACCTTTCTTCATCAACTTTTTTATCCCTAAGCCGGCTGAGCGGATCTTCTCACTACCAGGGCCATAATGGCAGCTGTGATAGCACCCATAATAGGAGCTGAGAGGGTGCCCATGATCATATAGTTTTGAAGGTTGAAAAAGCTTTCAGCCTGTTCCTGGGTCTGTCCCCCATATTCTACAGAATAAGCTATGGCATTCTGGAAATACTCAGGAGAAATTACGTTGCTGATCAGAAGTTGAATGATGGGGCTACAAACCATCACCACCAGACCAATGAGGACACCAGAGATAAACCCCTGTTTCCAACTCATGACACCCCCATAATCCTTATCTCGCTTTTCCCTTAATGCCAGGAAATACACAATGAAGGAGGGAATCATGATCATATTTGTGACGATGGGATGCTTGTCAATGTGTACATCATGTAGACCCGTAACTTTTTCCATGATCATCCAAGTAAGCATCATGGCCGCGAAGATGAGGCCCCATTTGATTTCGGTAGCGTATTTTTTCATGATATAAGTGTGTTATGTGCTAGGAATAAGGTACATATTTTTCTGGAATCTTTGGTGTAGAGGGAACCTCTATCCACCTAAGTCCGTACAAAAGAGTGGTATTAATTCGGACAGGTGAGTTTGCATAGGCAAGATCTCTTTCCGAAAGACTGTACAGCGAGTTTCCAAACCATCCGCAGTCAAATACATCCTTTTTATTAGTAGATTAGCATAGTTCACTACTATGCTTTCTTGCTTTATGTACCTCAGTTTCCATCTCCCTTTTTTATTTCTTCCTGCCTTAAGAACAGATCTTCCTGAGGAGGGAAAGCTATTTTCCCGGGTCAGTGGAAGTACAGAACATAATAAGTTTCTACGATTTATAGGAGCCTGGGCTGGGAGTAGTGAATCTGGTGATTATCCCTATACCACAGACCAGGCATTTAAATTTATCCTAAAGGGGAAGGATGGGGAGGAAAGTACCTACCTCCATGAACAGCCTATTGGGAAGCATATCTCTATCGCACCTAAGGGCTTTAACCGAAAAAGAAAGCCTTCCCGTCTCATCAACAGCAATGGTGAAGGGCAATTGTGGTTCCAATTTCACTTTGTGAATGAGGCCGAATCCGAGCTACAAAGCCTAAGTCAAGAACAACAATCCGAAGAATTAGTCGAGATCATTAGCGGCTACCTAAACCTTAGGGGCTATTATTCAGGTAAGCTAAGTAAGTCTGACCAAGCCCTGAAACTCTATCAGGCTAAGGTGCCCTTAGGAACGCTCTTCCAAAAAGCTATGTCTCAAGATACTGCTAAAGAGGTAGTGTGGGATCAGATCGTCTTTGGGGTGTCTGCCGTGTGGGTGGGGATGAGGGAGTGGATAGATATACCTGAGAAATACCAGCCAGAGATTTATCAGCATCCTGATTGGAAAAACCTGCGAATCCTGAAATTCATGCTGGAAGAGGGAAATGAGCAGATTTCATGTTGGATTGTACAGGAAAAAAGTGAGGTAGATCATCCCCTACAAACTGACCAATGGATGAATTGGCAAAATCTCTTATTGGGCGCACATAATGCATTGGAGCTATTTGCGGGAACCCATACTGCTATCAAGCAGGAGAGTGAAGAACATAAATGGGATATGGATCAGTTGAGTAACCTACTGGACATGGGCTTCCGCCAACTAGCTAAAGACAGCCACTTTGGCGTAAAGCTCACTGAATTTCCCATTCATACCATGCTACATCGGTCATGGGAAGAAACAACGAAAGAATTGCTTTCCCAGCTGTGGGAGAGTTCTGCCCCTCAGAAGTTGTGCAGTCACATGATAGCCAGGGTAAATGCTCATTACTACCTGGAAAGGGAGGACTGGAAAGCCGCCGCTTCCCAAATCCAAATGATGACAGAAGAAGGGCATGTACCCGGCGCACTCAGGCTTTTACAAAAGCTGCTAGAAAAGATAGACCAGGATACACTCAGCCTGGATAAAGAAAACCTTTCTCTCCTCCTCTCTCAGTGGAAGGACATAGGAGCAGCCTACAAGCAAAAGGCAATCTCTTTCGCAGACCTCAGTCTGGAGAAAAATCGGATTAAGAGTGCGGTTCTCGATCTTCTTTCAGAAATCCGTCAGAGCCTGAATTAGCCCTTTTATAGCTTAGAAAATAGTCTCAACTATACCTTGGGTAAGGTCCAGGGCTTTCTGTATTCAGGCGTAATGAAGGAATTCGCTTCCTTGCTGTTGGAGAACTTTCTTTTTTGTGCATCCCATTCCAGCTTATAGGCGCCAGATCTAACAGCTATATTCGCCATGTGAGAATATAGAGCCACATTTCTCCCAATCTCTGGTGGACATACAGGTTGGGTGCGAGTCCTCATACTGTTCACAAAATCCCTCATATGCGAGTCATGGCCTTGTGAGAATTTTTCAGATTTGTAGGCTTCTACTTTATGCGCTTTGACTTCATTATCCCATTCAGGAAGAATCTCGTATCCGCTTCTGTCTACTACAAGGGTCCCTTTTTCTCCCAGGAAAGCTAGTCCGTATAGTCTACCATAAGGTCCTACCTGTTTGCCGGCATTTGACTCCCACTGGATTAGGTAATCCTCCATGGGGAAAACTACTGACATCTGGTCATAGGTTTCTTTGGCCAGACTGGGATCATTCACTCTATTTCCATAGGCAAGTACGGTAGTGGGAGGAGCAGTTATGTCCTTGACCCACAGAGCCATATCTATCAGGTGTGCCCCGAAGTCAGTCATCAGTCCCCCTCCATAATCCCAGAAATGTCGCCAATCGCCGTGAAATCGTGCCGGATTAAAGCTGCGAGCTGGAGCGGGACCAAGGAACATATCATAGTCCACTCCTTTAGGGACAGCTGTATTTGCTTGCCTTTTGGGGCCAAGGCCGTAGTTGAAGTTAGCCCATATATTGGTTTTCCGGATGGCACCCAGTTTGCCTGACTTCATATACGCCATGACCTCATTCCAAACCTTCCCGCTCCTCTGCTGTTGGCCTACCTGTACGATGCGGTTATACTTCTTCGCTGCAGCTACCATAATGTCACATTCCGCTATGCTATTGGCCATGGGCTTTTCTACATACACGTCCAGACCTGCTTCACAAGCAGCTACCATTTGTAAGCAGTGCCAATGATCGGGCGTACCTATAATGACGGCATCCAGATCCTGATTCTCCAGCATCTTCCGGTAGTCTTTATAGGTCTTGGGCTTTTGCTTATAGTTTTTTTCCAGGCTAGCAGATTTTTCTCTGAGAACATTCTCATCCACATCACACAAGGCAATACATTTAATGCCACCCAAGTCCAGGTGCTGTTGTAAAACCCTGAACCCTCTATTTTTACATCCTATCAGGCCTATATTGATGTCGTCATTTGGGGAGCTACCAGCAGATAAGATGGAAGGAAAAGAGAGACCCAAGGCAGTAGCTGATGCCACCTTGGCAGTTTCACTGAGGAATGCTCTTCTATTCTTATTCATGAGGTTGAGTTAATGGTCTGAATGCTAATTAAAAAGAGGAGTGATACTCAACATCAATACCAGGAGGGAAAGGCACCCCAGGAAACGCTAGTATGGTTTAGGTAGATTGACGGTTTTTCTTCCACATGAAGAGGTTATGTTTCATCTTAGCCCACTTGACCCTACTCATGGCCGTTCTCTTGGTAAGTTTTTTGAAGGCTTTCTCATCTATTTCTTCCCATTCTCCTTGAGAGAATTCTCCTATATGGGGTAGGGGGGAAAAGGCCTCTTCCTGATGAGGTCGAGAAAATCTGTTCCATGGACATACCTCCTGACAGATGTCACATCCGTACGCCCAGCCCTGTAGTTTATCTGCATATTCCTCAGGCATATCTTCCTTCAATTCTATGGTGAGATAAGAGATACACTTGGAGGCATCTATCTGATAAGGTTGCAAAGCATCTGTAGGACAGGCATCCAAACAGCGAGTGCAGGTACCACAGTAATCCTTGATGGGACCGTCATACGCCAGGTCCAGATCCAGAATGATTTCTCCTATGAAAAACCAGGAACCTCTTTGGGGGGAGATGAGATTGGTGTGCTTGCCTACCCATCCCAAGCCGGAACGCTTAGCCCAGGCTTTATCCATCACTGGAGCTGAGTCTACGAATACTCTCCCCGGCACTTCTGCTTCACAGACCTCATGTATGTACTGAAACAGCTGGTAAAGTTTCTTCTTGAGAATGGTATGATAGTCCTTCCCCCAGGCGTAGGTAGAGATTTTAGGGGCGGACTTTGGTTGCTGATGATCGTACTGTGGGAAGTAATTATGGATCACGCTAATTACCGACTTGGCTCCGGGTACTAGCAGACTAGGATCCACTCGCTTGTCAAAGTAATTCTCCATATAGCTCATGCGTCCATGGAGGCCCTTATTTAACCATTTCTCCAAATCTATGGCTTCTTCTTCCAGTTTTTCCGCTTTGGAAATACCCACCATATCAAAGCCCAGGGAGAAACCCTTTTCTTTGATTAGTCTGGATAAGTCAGCTGGAAGCAGTTTTGCCATAGGAGGCAAGATAAGAAAGATGGCGTGATTAAGCGCTAACACAAAACGTTGGCACAGGTTCCCAAAACCCGGCCAACGTCATAAACAAGGAAGAATACATTCCTCTTCAATTATCTTTCAGGCAGAACAGTGCGTATGGTATCGGAACTGTAAGCAATGAAATATCCCAACACGTCTCCCGTCCAGTTGGAGACAGGATTTCCGGGGGCTGCATTTCCTCCACCGGGACCATTTTGGGCTCCTATGATGTCCCCAAGGCTAAAGTAGTACTCATAGCCCGCCTCATTGAGGGACCTTAATTCTATCAATAGTTCAGTTTGTGGTGGGAAGGTCTTCCTGAACAAAGGAAGTTCTACCTCATTCCCGTCTATGAGTTGGTCATCCACTACCTGATAATCTTCTGATTCCCTTTGGGGAACCCCATCTTCGTCATACAATACACGGTAGAAGTTGGCTACTTCAAGTGGATCCGTAAAGTTGATGAACACCTCATACCCTTCATCCAAAAAGGGATTGGCATCCTCATACTCAAAAGTGAGTGAATCTATGGATACTTGTTCCGGTAGCGTTGAGACGGCTTGATATTCCTGTCCATCTACCCTTACTGTCAGTGTATAAAGAACCCCCGATTGGGCGCTGACCTCCCGTTGATGTAAACCGGCGTCTTCCTGAGGAATCACCCAGCTTTCTCCCAGATTGTTAGACAGAGAAACTTCCGTTTGAGACTCAAAAGGGATAACCTCTGCGTCAAAATAGTCTTGTGTCCGGGATATCTTCACCTCAAAATCATGGGTTCCCTCTTGAAGTAAAGCTTCAATCACCAGGGCCGGTTCCGTAGAATCGAGATCTACATCTATCACAGTTTCACAACTACTGGCAAGAAAAAGGATAAGGCTGAATATGAATATTCTGTTCATGATAGCTTTGGTTAGAATGAGAAGTTGTAGGTTACAGAGGGCACCCATCTGAAAAGGGAAACTTTAACAGCTTCCGTCTGCTGAGGATTGTCTTCATTCTCCCTGAATTCTATGGAGAATGCATTTTCGCGTCCATAAGCATTGTAAAGGGAGAAGTTCCAGCTGCTGTCCACTTTCTTACCAGGCTTCCCTTTTAGTGTTACTCCCAGATCCAGCCTGTGATAATCAGGAATTCTCTCGCCATTTCTTTCAGTATAGTAGGGAACCACTCTGTCATCCACCGTATACCTTCCGGCTGGATAAGTGACCGCATCACCTGTATAGTAAATGAAGTTGGCTGATAAGGATAAGCGGGAGGTCATGTTGTAGTTAACCACCACCGAGAGATCGTGAATTCTGTCCTGTCTGGCAGGGAAGAGGTCGCCATTGTTGATCTCGTCAAATTCTCGTAAAGTTCTTGAAAGTGTATAGCTCACCCATCCGGTAACAGGCCCCTTCTGTTTCCGCAGGAAAAGCTCTACCCCATAAGCATGGCCTTTCCCAAATACCAGCTCTGACTCTATGGTATTGTTCACAAAAAGGTCTGCTCCTGTACGGTAATCAATCTGATTTTGCAGGTTTTTATAGTAAGTCTCTACAGAGAACTCGTAGGTGTTATCCAGGAAGTTCTGGAAGTACCCAAGAGAAACCTGATCAGCTATCTGAGGTTTGACATTATTGCTGCTGGGTACCCATACATCTGTTGGAGTACTGGTAGTGGAATTGGTAAGCAGGTGAAGGTACTGATAACTTCGGTTGTAAGAAGCCTTGACGGACTTGTTCTCATCCAGCTGGTACTTCATGGAGAATCGGGGTTCCAGCCCCTGGTACAACTGAATGCTTTCCCCTTCTTCAAAGACTTCCTCAGTGAGGATTTCCCCTCTGTTGTCAAAAGTATAAGCGGTTCCTTCCCCCACATAGTCAAAGATGGAATACCTAAGCCCGACGTTAAAACTTATCCTCTCGTTGATGGTCTGATCTAACTGGAGGTAGACGCCACCTTCATTCGCATATTTGGGCTCAGTATCCTCATCATTAAAACTGCTTTCTGAGCCTGCATTGATATTGCCTGGTTCAAAACGGTGCCGAATAGCCTGAAAACCAAACTTGAGCTTTTGCTTGGCATTGGCAAATAGGGAGAAGTCCTGCTTAAGGCTAAAGTCCTGAATCACGGATTCTAATCCAAAAGCTTCATCTCCTGTCCCGAAATTGAACTCATAGGTATATCTGCTGAAGATGAGAGAGGTATTGGAGAATAACCTGTCTGAGTATAAATGATTCCATCTAAGTGTTCCTGTAGCATTTCCCCAATTGAAACCGAATTCATCTCCGAAGCCGAAATTGTCTTGCCCAAAGTATCCAGATACAAAAAGTCGGTCTTTCTCTCCCAGCTGAATGTTCGCCTTGGTATTCAGGTCATAGAAGAAGAGATTAGAATTTGAGATGGCCTCATCAGAGGACAGATTTAGGAAAAGATCCAGATAGGTTCTTCTTCCTGAGATGATGAAAGAGCTTTTGTCTTTCTGAATGGGACCTTCAACTGTCAGTCTGGAAGAGATTAATCCTATTCCTCCAGAGAGATCATATTCCTTCTTATTCCCTTCCTTCATTCTGATATCCAGAACGGAAGAGGCTCTGCCACCATACTCAGCCGGCATACCTCCTTTGTAGAGGGAAACATCCTTAATGGCATCTGAATTAAAGACAGAGAAAAAGCCCAATAGGTGTGAAGGATTATATACTGCTGCCTCATCCAGGAGAATCAGGTTTTGGTCCAGTCCTCCCCCACGTACAAAGAAACCGGTGTTTCCTTCTCCTGCGGTCTTTACACCGGGACTAAGCTGGATGACCTTAATGATGTCCTTCTCCCCGAAAAGGACGGGCACAGTTTCCACATCCTTGGGATTGAATTTGGTGAGGCCCATTTGCGTCTCGCTCACATTACTATTCTCTTTCTCCGCGACTATCTCCACTACCTCCAGGGTGCTTTCTAAAGGGGCTAACTCTATGGTTATTCGTTGGCTTTCCTGAAGAGAAACTTCCTTCTCAAACAGTCTGTAGCCGGAATACCTGACCTGAATGGTATAAGTGGAGGCAGGCAGGGTAAGGGAGAAAAAGCCATACTCATTAGAGTAGGTTCCCACCCCTTGTAGGGGAGCCGCAAGGATGGTGGCCCCTATTAAGTCTTCTCCCGTGCTTGCATCCCGCACGTTTCCACTAATAGTGAATTTTTGAGCAAGTAAAAGCCCGGGACTACTTAAGAGCAGAAGCAAACATACATGTCTAATCATAATTAAATACAGTTACTCACTTGGTTTGGATTGAACAATACAGGTCTTGGATATCCTAGTCAATTTTTCTTTTGCGGAACCATAGGTCAGCAAGGGTAGCTGATAGGCTGATTACATGGCTATGCTCTTCTATGAGCCCTTTTTCGGTAGTGCCTCTGAGTTGGAATTCATAACTTAAGTTGATACTGCCAGCTCCTCTGGTAGGGATCCCAATCCCGGCAGTGAAACTATATTCTTCTATAGGGATTTGTCGTATTTCCAGGTAAGAGTCTGTGTAACTAAGGCCGGCTCGTAAGACGGGAGGCGGTTTCTTCCCATATACTTTAGGCTGTTTTCTGTACTCCACACCAGCGGATACTCTAAAGCTGTTTGATAGCTCATCTGTCCCATCCCAGAGGATGGCCTCAGACCAGTTTTGTCCGGATACATCCAGCCCTATATTCCATGTGTTGTCCAGTTTGAGCCCCACTCCGGCTCCCCATCCGAGTGGAAGTCGAAGGCTGGGGATTTCCTCAAATTCAGGATCCAGCGCTAACCCTCCCTGCCTGGCGCTAAAAATAAGCTCTGAGTACACACCACGGCTCCCAAAGGGCTGTTCCACCACAGCACCTAGCCTAAGCTCATTCTTTTCTCCCAGGGGAATGGCATACTGGATTCCCAGGTCTGCTTTTAAGCTGACCACATTGTAGGTATAGTCACTCGTTACGATGTTGCTGGAGGAGGTTCCCAAAAATAGCTGCTCCTGGGTGGTGATTTGTCCCCACATAAAGGACATAGTGGCCCCCAGAGAGAGTCTTTCTCCTAACTGAAGGGCGTTACTCCAGAAAACCATATTCAGTCCCCCCTGTCCAGAATACCTGGATTGGTACTCTTCATTGGACCCTTCTATCCCACTGAGAATATCAATTTCGTACCCTATGCTGCTGTAGGGCCTAAGCCCAAAGCTTAAGGTATAGTTAGGCTTGGGAGAAAAAATTAATGAGAAATAATTCAGGTTGAAGTCCTGATTTTTCTGGGTGGTTTCTGTGTCAGAGCCAGAAGTCTGTTTGTAGAACAGACCTATATCTGTTAAAGAAATCTTCGCGGGCAATGCATTATTCCCGGCCGGATTGGTGTAGTTATAATACGTCCTCGGGCTAAGTGCTATGCCCGTTCCTCCCATCCCCTGAATAGCACCAATACCATTATGTTTGATGTCTCCTATTCCCAGACTGGAATAGGGAGAACTGGTATTGTTCTGTGCCATCAGAGATGGGGAAACAGCCACACTTAACAAGTAGAAAACATTTATGAAGAGTGTATTCCTAGTCATCATTC
>JBCBKZ010000570.1:0-4128 GCA_038520955.1 Bacteroidota bacterium
GTACTGCTAGTAGGACCATCAAATTGAGTATGGCCGCTTGGATTTGCCGGCTTTACCTCAATCAGGTTGTCCTACTAGCAGTACAGATCTGGACAAGACTGAAGCTAACAAAGCGCTGGTAGCAGACTTCATAACTACCATCTTAATGAATGGTGAGATGGATAAGGTCACCAACTTTGTTTCTACTGAAACCTATGTTCAGCATAATCCTGATGTAGCTGACGGCCTAGACGGTCTGGGAGCTGCTATTGAAGCTATGGCTTCTCAGGGAATCTTCATGAAGTACAACACTGTACACAAAGTACTAGGAGAAGGAGACTTTGTATTGACCATGAGCGAAGGAACGCTGGGAGATGCCCCTACTTCTTACTATGACCTGTTTAGAGTGGCAGATGGCAAGATTGTGGAGCACTGGGATGTGATAGAAACCATCATGCCAGAATCTGAGTGGCAAAACCAAAACGGTAAGTTTTAATTCTACGTTTTCATTTGTATCAATGGCCAGCCTGATTACGGGCTGGCTTTTTTTGTTTGTATAGGAGAAATATCTGAAAAACTGATTTGAATTCTGACTGAAAATGAGAAGATTAAGAAAAAGGAAAGCTACCTAGACTAGTGATCATGCTAAAAATCATACTACTATCCGTATTCGCCTCTGCCATGACCTACTTGTCTGTGTACCAGATGTGGCCTGATTTAAGGTTTAAGTCTATTCAGTTTAGGCTGGGTCTCTTTCTGAACTTCCTGGGAGTACTCATTTGCAGCCAAGGCATTATACTCTTGTTTGAGGCTACCGCAGAACATTATGGATTATGGGGAGGCGCATTTCTTATTTCTGGTCTAAGTATTTTCGCCCTATGTATTTGGATGGGCCTAAGAGACAAATTCCAACAGAAAACCATTAATCAGTAGCATATTTTTTTCTTTGCGTCTCTGCGGCTTTGCGTGAAATTTAATAGTGCTAACTGACACACTAGGCTTCAATAAACCCCAGCGCATACTTCAGCACATCTTCCGGTGCTTCTATTAAAGGAAAGTGCCCGATCCCTTCCAGTCTGACCACATCCGGATTAGGAATGATCTCCTCATAGCGGTCAGCCATATGCCCGCCCGAGATAGGATCAAAGGTACCATTGATAAGCCTGAGGGGCACATCAGTTTCTTGCATCCCTCCTACCCAACGTGCTCTATGCGCTACACGCTCTGCCATATACCGGATCAGCAAGTGAGTAATGGCTTTCCCGTTATTGTGCATAATCAGTTCCCAGAACTCATCCAGTTCCTCCTCTGTGGGTTGGGTATTAGGCCCAAATATATTCATGAAGTTTTTCCCCAGTTTTTTCCTGTTAAGCATATTCCCGATAAGAGATCCAATAGGACTCATCAGTAGCTTCTGGATCAGCAGTGCCTTGTGTGTTTCTGGAAAGAGACCTCCGTTCAGGAAGCACAGTTTTTCTATCTGAAAGCCCGTTTCACCAGTCTTTCTCCGGTCTTCACATCTGGCTAGCAACTCCTGAGCTACCGTATCCCCATAATCATGACTGATGACAAACGCTTTATCTACTCCTTTCCCTTCGAGAAAAGCCTCGTGTATATCTGCCTGGTCCAGGATAGAATAAGGATAGCCTTTAGGCTTGGCAGAAAATCCAAAACCGATCATATCTATGGCTAGTACATGGTACTTTTTGGCGAAGGTGGACCACATTTGCCACCAGTCCCAGGAGGCAGTCGGGAAGCCATGAATAAGGAGGAGGGTTTCTCCCTGCCCTTCTTCCACATAAAAAATATCATGCCCTTTGTGGGAAAAGTATTGGCCTTTTGCTTTCCATTCTGGGAGCTTCATAGCAGTAATATGTTTTCCGAAAATACGTAGCTTTTGCTGATTCTCCTATCTCCACTTTTTGCAGAAAGCTGTGGAGTCCTTACCTTTTAGTCGAAATCACTCATTATGCCTATTACTTCCCTAACTACCCCTTTTACCCTTCCCTGTGGAGCGGTCGTTCCCAATAGACTGGTGAAAGCGGCTATGACTGAAAGAATCAGCAATGGCAGCCTGGAACCCACTGAAAATCATCATACCCTCTATAAAAAGTGGGCTGAGACAGGTGCTGGCATTCTCATCACAGGAAACGTCATCATAGATAAAACACACCTGGAATCATCAGGGAACATCTTCATGGGAGATGAGAGTATGCTTCCCAAACTTCAAGCATGGGCACAAAGTGGTAGAACAGCCGACAACCATGTCTGGGTACAGATTTCTCACGCAGGAAGACAAACTAATAAGTTTTCTACTTCCAGGCCCTTGGCTCCTTCAGATGTACAGCTCCATAAAATGTTTCTCTTTGGGAAGCCCAAAGCTATGGAAGAGTCAGATATTCAAGCTGTGATAGCAGGTTTCAAAAAGGCAGCTCAGCTATCCAAAGAAGCTGGGTTCACTGGGATCCAGATTCACTCTGCCCATGGGTATCTGCTAAGTCAGTTTCTTTCTCCCAGAACTAATACTCGTACCGACCAATGGGGAGGAAGTCTGGAAAATAGAAGTAGACTCCTAATCAGCATCATTAGAGAATGCCGGGAGGTAGTAGGACCGAACTTCCCGATTTCCGTCAAACTGAATTCTTCTGACTTTCAGAAAGGAGGATTTACCGAGGAAGAATCTCTGGAAGTAGTCAAAATGCTGGATAAGGAAGGGATAGACTTATTAGAGATTTCCGGTGGGACTTATGAGAGATTGGCCTTTTTTGAACTGAATGAGGAGCAGCCTGATATGAAAGAAAGTACCCGTAGAAGGGAAGCCTACTTCATAGAATTCTCACAAAAGATTAGAGATGTCAGTAAGCTACCACTCTTAATCACAGGCGGATTTAGGTCATGGGATTTTTGTAATGAAACCCTGGCCAGTGGTGAGCTGGACTTCGTAGGCATGGCCCGTCCCTTCATCACCAATGTGGAGGAAATCGCGGACTTCCTGGCAGGCAAGGTTGGTTCTCTGGATAATCTGGTCAAAAGGACAGGGATTAAGGCCTTTGAGGATGCAGCGGAAGGGGGCTTCTACGCCAAGCAGCTCATCAATATAGCTCGCGGGAAGAAAGTGAACCCTAATATGAATCCACTTTGGGCCTCAAATTTTCTCATTTTGCATGAGATGAAAGAGGCCTTCAGAAATCGACTTACTTAGTACCCTAAACATAATTTCACCTCCTCTATAAAAAACCATTCTATGCCCATTACAAGAATCATCTTATTAAGTGTTTGTGCTAGTCTCCTTTACAGCTGTGTGCCTTCTCAGCAACAAACAGGAGATTCTTCTGCTCCTACCTATGACAGAGAATTCTACCAAATCATTAGCTATACCTTTGGGACAGAAGAGCAGGTATTAGCTACGGATAATTACTTGCGAGATGCCCTTGTGCCTGCTCTAAAACGGCAGGGGATTGAGAAAGTAGGCGTATTTAAGCAGCACCCAAATGAGGAAGACAGTTTGAAGAGAACCTTCATTCTCATTCCAATGAAAAGTCCAGGCCAGTATTATGAAATGGAGGCAGATCTGTCTACTGACTCTGCCTATGCTGTTGCCGGAGCAGATTATATTCAGGCCAAGTATGATCAGGCGCCCTTCCTTAGAAAAGAATATACCCTCTTAAAAGCCTTTAAGGACATGCCTTTTATGGAAACGCCTAAACTGGAAGGTCCGCGTGCAGAACGTATTTATGAGTTGAGGAGCTACGAGTCCGCCACAGAGGCTATTTTTCAGAATAAGGTCCAAATGTTTAATGAGGGAGGAGAGGTTACTTTGTTTGATGACCTGGGATTTAACGCTGTCTTCTACGGAGAAGTCATTGCTGGTTCCAAAATGCCCAACCTCATGTACATGACCACTCATGAAAATCAGGAAGCAAGAGACGCCAACTGGAAATCCTTTGTTGACTCCCCTGTTTGGGAAAAGTTAAAAGCAGATCCTCAATATCAAAATAATGTTTCTCATATAGATATCTACTTCCTCTACCCTACGCAGTACTCGGATTATTAATGAGGGAATGAGAGAATTGTGAATGATTGAATTTTGAATGAGAGAATTTTGAATGAGAGAATTGTAAATAATTGAAACTGGAACATCATGAAAGC
>JBCBKZ010000571.1:0-4119 GCA_038520955.1 Bacteroidota bacterium
GTTTTATTGGTAGCCGTGTATATTTTCAATAAGCCTGTCATTCTGGATGTATTCTTCAACCATCGGGATCTGGCTCACTTATTCATGGCTTGGGGGATCTACCTCATCATGAAAGGAACCCTTAAGTTGGGTACCTACCCAGACGCAATAGATCAGGAGAAAGCCAGTGCTGCTCTTAAATAGCGTTGGGATTTTCTTTGATAGAAAGAGAAACGTGAAGATGATCAGCTGTCCCGGTATGCCTCAAGGTATTAAATCCCAAAATCTTAAAATAGTATTCTATGAGCTGGTTTCTGAGCTCAGTCCGTCCTTTGGTTCTCAGATCCATGGCGTGTACATAACCTGAAGACTGCTCATAGTGAAGTGACTTACTTTTACTGGGTAGGCCCATTTTCCTGTAATCTTCAGGTGCTCTGGACAGATCCGTAATGAGCATGTCTTTATCCAGGAATACAAAGGTTCCCACAGCCATTCTCATAAAGGGATGCAGGCTGACATATTCTTTCTTGACAGTTTCTGATTTAGTATTCTCACCTGAAAGGTAAAATAGGGTATAGCCCGTGTAAAGAACTACCAGAAGGAGCACAAACATCATCTTTCCTTTGATGCTTTTGCGGCTCATCTTATTTGGGCCAAAAATGGCGTCCCATATCATGGCCACATAAATAAGAAGGAGGAAGCCTACTACAGCCATAGTAGCCATGATCCCAAAGCCGTACCACCAATCATACTTCTCATACAGGAAAATGGCTCCTCTGATTAAGAGCCAAAATGGAAGCACCAGCATAAGTATCAGCTGGAAGCAAATGTTCAGAAACCGCAGTATCCCTTTCATCACTTAGAAGCCTTTGCCTAAATATACGCTTACTAACTCCTTTGTAACCAGTCTCATGAAAAATTCTTTTTCTTCTCTTTTTGAGGCGGAAGTAAGTCTAATAGAGAAGTAGACATTAAGTACGTAAGAAAGAAATTATGGCAATTAAATTATGTGAAAAGGGGTAATAGTTGAATATTTGTCAACATAGATATGAAAAGACTATTCCTCCTCTTTCTATCTCTAGCCCCTGTATTCACTTTTTCCCAGACGGACGAGATAAATATCTCGGCGGCGTTTACTACCAGCATCAGCTTGAGAATAGATGGTTCTCCTAATGTTGAGTGGAATGTAACCACCATAGATCAGTATAAAAATGGATTTATGCCCATGAAACGGGAGGTGCCATTTAGCGTTTCTGCCAGTGTAAACTGGAGAGTAGAAATTTCTAATACAGATTTTGTGAGTCCTGCTGGTAATACTGTAGACCTAAGAAATGTGGGATATAGGGTAAGGCCTAACGGAGCAGATGTTAAGGGTACTTATAATTCCCGCTTTATTTGGGGGCCTAAAGATGGAGAGAACCACAGCGCCAGTTTATCAGGCTTATATATAGCCTCAGACGTTGCCAAGACAATCATAGAACCTGGCCCGGACGGGAATGCTGGTAATTATGAGGATAACGCCTTTGTGCTAAGAATTGGCTTAGCAAGTGGAAATATTAGGGGGGTGACAGGATTTAAGACATTGCTTGATCAAAATATAGCGCCAGGGACTTATTCCGCCACTGTGAGACTAGAAGCCCTTCCAGTTTTTGAATAAGGTGTTGAACTAACAATGAGATCTATGAAAATCAGAATATTGTGTTTGGCCTTACTGCTTCCTGTATTTGTACAATCTCAGACAGATGAGATTAATATCTCAGCTGCCTTTACTACAAGTTTGAGCTTAAGAATTACTGGTGATCCCAATGTAGAGTGGGTATTAACAACAATCGATCAATATAAGAATGGGTTTAACCCTGCTGCCAGGAAGGTAGGTTTTGAAGTGTCTTCCTCTGTCAGTTACAGGGTGGAAATAGGTATGACAGAAATGACTAGTGCTTCAGGGGACATACTAGACATAGGAAATATTGCCTTTAGGGCAGATGTGAATACAGCAGAAATGCGAGCTAAGCATGGAAGCTCCTTTATATGGGCGTCAGGGAATAGAGATGATTATTCTAGTGCTTATCCCGCAAGTACTACGCCTATTCCAATCATCTTACCTGGTCCCGATGGAAATGCTGGAGGATATGATCAAAACCAGTTTCGGATTCGGATTGGACTGGGAGGACCAGTAGTAAGAAATCTCAATGATATGCCGACCCTTTTGGATCAAAATATTCCACCGGGAGTGTATGCTGCTGTTGTTACTTTGGAAGCTATTCCTGAGTTCGAGTAAAAGATAAAAGGGAGCTGTTTAGCTCCCTTTTTTTTTGATTAAACGTATATCTCTCTCTAGTTAAAAAGCAGCTTATAGTAGTCATCTGCCATTCTGTCGGCATCAAACATAGGTACTACTTCCTTCATAGAGTTCTGTACAATGTCCCACCACTTATCATTCTCTTCATAATAAGTAGGGATGATCTCAGTAGTCAAAATTCTCATCAGGTGATGATAATCATGGTCATCCTGAATATGAATAGGCTGAGACAGGTCAGCCGCAGGGATTACATAGGAATTTTTCCCATGCTTAGCGAACTCTGGAATCCATCCGTCATCAGTAGACAAGTTTACAGATCCGTTCATGGCTGCTGTCATACCGGAAGTACCGGAAGCCTCACGAGGTCTTCTTGGCGTATTTAGCCAAATATCAGATCCTTCCTTCAACCAGCGGGACATATTCATCTCATAGCCGGTAACTATGGTAGCTTGATGGCTCAGGTGGGTCATACCTACCAGAGAATTAAAAGTATCTACAGCACCATCATCCAGTGGATAAGGCTTTCCTGCCCAAATGATTTGAACGGGATGCTTGCCCTGCAGCATTTCATAGAACCTCGAGCGGTTACGCATGATCAGATCTGCGCGTTTATAGGCAGCAAATCTTCTGGCCCATACAATAGTAAGCACGTCCGGATCGAACTTCTTACCTGTCTGGTCAGCTACAATATCAAATAGGTGCTGCTTAAGCTCTCTCTTTCTGGTTTTCAGGGCATCTACATCCTTGGCATCCAGGGCTTCCTTCATTTTCGCGTCCTGCCAATATTTTTGGTTCTGGGCATTGGTGATGCCTATGATTTTAGGCGCGTCTTTTACACCCGCCCACATTTCATTAGAAACCTTGGCATGAAGCTGAGATACCCCATTTGCCTTTTTAGACATTGTAAGGGCCGCAGGTGTATAGCCAAAGGTGTCAGAATCAGTGTTGGTAAGGTCTCTAACTTCATCCAGGTCAAGCCCTCCAAAGAAGCCCATCTTATGGAGAAGGTGAATGTTATGCTCTTCGTTTCCGGCTTTTTCCGGCGTATGGGTAGTAAATACCAGTTTCTCTTTGAGCTTCTTGGCATCCTTGCCTAGCTGGTCATAAAGATAGAATGACATAGGAAGGGCATGTGCTTCATTCATGTGATAAATATCAGCACCTCCCAGCGCTTCTACGATTTTAGCTCCTCCCACACCCAGAATGATGCTTTGGGCTATTCTGGCAGACTCATTATTATCATACAGTCTTTGGGTAATGGTAGAAGAGAGGTAGTCATTCTGGTCTCCCAGGTCTGTGGTCATGAGGTACATAGGAACTGTTCCAAAGACTTCTGGTGGTAGATACCAGACTTGAACCATCACAGGACTTCCGTTAATGTCTACAGGGAAGATCATGTCAGTGGGTTCCAGGAAGGTATAGTATCTTTCTCTGAACAGGGCCCGCATATTACTATGCTGATCTCTTACCTGATCATAGTATCCAAACTTCCAGAGCATCCCGATTCCAATCATGTTTTGCTTGAGGTCATAGGCGCTTCTCATATGAGAACCAGCCAGGTATCCGAGACCTCCTGAGTATATCTTCAGGGCATAATCTACCCCGAACTCCATACTGAAGTAAGCTACACGTTTTTTGTATTTAGGAGCAGGTGTGTAGGGATGCTCCCAGGTACAATTAGTTTTCATGTTAAGTAAGTTTTGGCGTCGGCAAAAATAGAGGCTTTTCCTGTATTTCCAAGTCACTGAAAAGTTCTTCCCTAACAAATTGCTTTTTAGTTGTTTACTTATCTCCTGAGACATCTAAAAAAGAGCGGATTGATGGGACTTTTACTTATTTCA
>JBCBKZ010000572.1:0-4119 GCA_038520955.1 Bacteroidota bacterium
CCTCTGAAAACCCGCTATTAGACGCACTTAGAAGGGTATCAGAGGTGAGTTTTCCTTCCTTCACTTCTACAAGAATTTGGTGGTCTATTTCTTCAGAATAATAACTTCCCTTAAAATGGGAGGCAGGAAAGGTTGGTGGGGCCAGTTTCTGCCAACTCCTAATCAGTTTGTCTCCCTCCGAATGATGGAGTCTATTGGTAGCCTCATCTAGTCTATAGGTAAAAGAAAGATCCGCCTGCTCAGCCAGGATATTCGGGCTAATAGGCAAGGCTACATATCCTCCATCCTGATTCGTCGTCCAATCAACTATGAAGTGCTTTTTCTGTGGATCAAACCTGATATTTAGCACCCCAATTTCGGTTTCATCATAATAGTAGCCATTCAGACGAGCTATCATTAGCTGATTGTCTGGAATGAAATCTGTCGCTTCTTTCTCTCCTACTTCATTAGCCAAAGGTTCTGGTTTAGAAGGCTTGTACTGAAAAAAGAGCTGGGTAATTTCATTCGCTAACGAAAAAGCGTTTTTCTGGTCTGTAGTACTCAGGACTATGACAGAAAATCGGGCCTCTTCAAATCTGATGTAAAAGCTTCTATAGCCGCCTCCGCTTCCACCATGGGACCAACTATTTTCTCCAAAGGGGTGTGACGTGTAAAACTGGGCAAATGCAACATTACTTAATATGCCACTCTTTAGCGTGTCCCGATACCCCATGCGCTTGATGAGAGACGGGTTTCCTTTTCCCAAACGATTATGGTAAAAGTTCTGATCCCACTTAGCCAGGTCTGATAAGGTGGTAAATATCCCCCCATCACCTACAAGATGTGATTCATAGATGGGACGAGAATAGCCTTCACTCGATGATTGATAGCCGATAGCTCTATGGGAAAAATCCTCTCCCTGATTGATATGGAAAAATGTGTTATCCATACCCAATGGTTCAAAGATCTTCTCTTTGGCAAATTCATTTAACGTCTTTCCACTCACCCTAGCCACAATTTGAGCCAGCAAGATGTAATTAGAATTGCTGTACTCATAGGTAGATCCAGGCGGGAAGTTTAAAGTCTTTTGCCTGGATATGAGGGTTAGCACATACTCATTGGTCATATGCTCTCCGAAATAGTGCTTTCCTTGCAAGCTTTCCAGAGCTTCATAATCCTTTATTCCGCTAGTATGAAAAATCAGATGCTTAACCTTTATGGGATCCGCATAAGGCGGGAATTCAGGAAGGTATTCTCTAATGCCATCTTCTATGGATAGTTTCCCTTCTTCCTCCAGTATCGCAATCAGACAAGCCGTAAACTGTTTGGAAATAGATCCAATATCGGAAAGGGTATTCTCAGAAAAGGCTTCTTTGGTTTCCAGATTTGCTAAGCCCACGTATCTTTCATACACCAACTCCCCTTCACTCATGATACCCACCGCACCTCCTGGAGAATTTCTATCCCATTCTTCCACCAATTGATCGACTTGATCCAGGAATACACTATCTACTTTCTGGCCGGAGAGGGAAGCCTCCAAGCCGGCAGCAAAAATTACCAGTAGAAAAAGTCGATTGAAGAAGTTGGATTTCATGGAAAATGCCTAACTGTTTCTTTATAAGACTAGGCATAGATATCCAGGATGCATACATAAGGTAGAGGACGCCTTTGGATTATACTGATTCCCTCTACAAAGGAAGTTCCTTTCCAGGGGTCGATTGTATGGAACATGACTAGTTGAAAGGATTATACCTGCTAGCAGAAAATGTAAGCTACTTTGCTGGATTAGCTGATGGTTCTATTGGACTAGGTACTCAACCTCAAGCGGTTGAGGACAGCTATTAAGTAATGAGAATGGAGAATCACCCAAAAGGATTTTTGAATATCCTTTCTAAATGGCAGGGTATTTAATAATTTATTAGAGGTATTAACAAATGCTTATGTGCAGAACACGAAGTGCCTTGGAACCTCGTACTACGAATGGTTGAAAGAAGGTGTCTTACTCGTAAACAAACTGAAGGAGGTGCCAGCTTTAAGTAAGTGATCATTATAAAGCGTCCCATACAAGGTCCTTGAGGCTCTCGAAACGACAAGGCTACATGGAACAATTTAACCCTTCGAGAACCTCAGGGTCCGTCCTACTCTGAAGTATTAATTTAGGACACTCAAATTTGATTACCTACTTAATAACATTTTTAAATCATACCATGACTTACTTATACTTTAGAAAATCCAGGAGAAAGCAATGGCTTTTTGTCAGCATACTTTTATCCACCCTCCTAATGTTCCTTTCATCTTGTGAAAAAGAGAAAGAGATGATCCCAGAGATGGAAGAGGATTTCCCTCCACCGAGAACAAGTACGGGAACGGGAATTGGTGAAGCCCGAGATATAAGCTCTTTTGATCTGGTAGCAGAGATGGGGGTAGGTTGGAATCTTGGAAATAGCTTTGATGTTATATCTCGTGATAAAACTGCATGGGGGAATCCAGCGCCGAGCAAATCCATTATCGATGCTGTTAAGGCGATGGGGTTTAACACTTTAAGGATTCCGATTACCTGGGCTTTCAATCAGAGTGAAACTGCACCATTCACAATTGAATCGGAATACTTGGGTCGGATTAAAAAAGTCGTGGATTATGGATTTCAAAACAACATGCATGTGATTATCAACGTGCATCATGATAATGAATGGGTAAAACCGAATAATGATGAAGCTGAGTATGCTAAAGAAAGACTAGCAAGCTTATGGACTCAAGTAGGGAACTACTTTATGGAGTACAATGATTCTTTAATCTTTGAAACGCTGAATGAACCCAGGCTAGAAGGAATACCTGAGGAATGGTCTGGCGGAACAGCAGAAGGCCGAGGATATATTAATGATTTTCATAAAGCGTCCGTTGATGCTATTAGAGCAACTGGTGGAAATAACCTAAAGCGGCATATAATGATTTCGACCTGGGCAGCAAGCACTGTGGATGCAGCCATGAACGATTTAGTAATTCCTAATGATGACCCAAAGGTCATTATCTCATTACATACTTACTTCCCATGGACATTTGCCGGAGAAGCAGCCACTTCCTGGGGTTCAGCCCAGGATAAACAGAACCTGCAAAATGAATTAGAGCGTGTCAGGCAGAAATGGGTTGTTGAAGAAGGTCGGCCAGTAATTTTAGGGGAATGGGGTACGATTGAGTCTAATCCCATCCAATCACGTCTGGACTATGCAGGATTTTATGCCAGTGAAGCTGCAAAGCGGGATTTACTGACCATTGTTTGGGATGATGGAGGAATGTTTAGATTATATGATCGACATAGCCTAAGCTGGGACTTTAGCAATATTGCCTCAACCATTGTTAACGCATCTAATTGATAAAATTTTGACACTAACAAGCATTCAAATCAAGTAGATGTACTTCTTTTAGGTCGAAACATTCGACCTCAGGCGGAGGTATATACGTCTCAATCAGGATTTGCCCGTAATAGGACGGATCTGTAAATACTTCCTGATATCCAGTCATACTGGTATTGAATGGCTTTTCCCACAAAAAAGCCCGCCTTCCAAAAGGAGATAAGGCTGGTTCATGTTGAATATATCTCATATTTTAGTCACCCATAGGGTCGCCACCTCAGTTATACGAAACCTTTAGGCACAAAGCAGGAAGCTAAAAAGTACCATGATTGATCTATTGAGACATTACTTGTTAGGAGAGGATATTGACATTGATCCAGAATTGGACCAGCAGTTGAATAACCTCTGTGATAAGGTCAATATTACAAGGGGTCAAAAAGTTGTTCGAATGGGCTCATATCATAAATATTCCTATTTAATACTCAAAGGAGCAGCTAGAAGCTACTATCTGAAGGATTCAATAGAAATAGTGAATTGGTTTGCATTGGAAGGGGAAATCGCTGTTTCTATGGATAACTACATGGGGAAAGAAGCCAGAGAAACCATCTTGTTTATGGAGGACAGTCAGTGTTTGCGACTGGATATGGAAAAATGGAGGCTTCTTGAGAAATCGGAAATTATAGTAGCCAATCTTTCTATTAAGCTATTTGAAGAATACACCAATTTCATTGACACCCATGCTCGAAATTTAGCCGATCGTGATGGAATTGAACGATACGTCCATCTAATG
>JBCBKZ010000573.1:0-4107 GCA_038520955.1 Bacteroidota bacterium
CACAGCATTCTTATAATGCGTAGGGGCATACTGAGCAGTAATCACTACATCTTCCAATTCAGATGCCTGATAAACAGAATCAGAAGACACAGTTTGAGCATACAAACTGTTACTTACAACCAGAAGAACAAAAACTAAGCTTCTCATGAGCGAACAAAAATTAGTTGACTGTTTCTAAGGCGGATTCTTGAATGTCTGCAATGACTTGTCTCCAGCTTTCGAGTTCAGGCTTCCCCGGCTTACGTGCACCGAAGAAGTACACGATCAGTTGTCCGTCCTTATCAAATAGCTCCAGGCTGGTTACCATACCGTCTTCTGTCGGTTTTTTGATGATCCAGCTTTCGCTTACCTCAGGCAGGTTCAGATGCAGGTTGAATTTTGGGTCCATCACGTTATACCATTCTCCAAAGAATTTCAGATTCTTGACCTCACCTGTATGGATCTGGATGCATCCTTTAGAATGGAGGAAACACATAATGGACACCTCTCTTTTCGCAGCTAGGCTAAGCATTCTTACCACAGCCTGATTGTCTATTTTCATTGAATGTCCTTCCGGTGCTAATCTGAATGCCTGGGTACGGCTGACTTTATGCTTTCTTAATAGTGGGAAAAAGTCATGGGTGTCTTTCAGCCCTAACCACTGTTCCTGAAATCCAGCTACATCAATTTCAGCATCTGGTGTTTCTTCTTTTTTCTCTTCTGGAGAATGATCTACATCTGTCAGGTGTGCTTGCTCTGGGGCAAGGTATTTCTCAACTAGTTGATAGTAGGCCTCTACATCAGACTTGGGTGTGGTGTAAATCTTATGAACTGCTTCCCCTTTTGAATTGAAGAACTGGAAACCATGTAGGTCCTGTCCTTTCTCTCTTTTCATGGTTACGGCAAAGGCATACTTCCACTGATCCATAAAGAATCTCAAATCAATATCGGGATTAACAGCTATCCCCATATTTCCGTGCCCCTTGAAGAACTTGATATTGTCATAGACCCCTTTACGCTCATGTACACAGTACTCATTTCTGGTAAGTGCCATGACATAGTCCATGCTTTTTATCTCTTTTAGCAGTTCTTTCCAGTCTCCTTCCAGAACCTTGATGTTCTCTCCTAACTGGATGCCCAGAAGCTCTGCTTCACTAATGCCCATCTTTTGGGCAATGTCTCTGCTACGTAATTTAGGTTCGGCCTTTTTTACGGCAGCTAATTCGTCTTGAAGTGTTGAAAGTGTTCTCATAATGGTAACGCTGTTACTTGCGGACACCCAAAAACCGGGTGCTTATGAATGATGGCTTTAATGTCTAATATGTCTTGTAATATGTCAGGCTGTAATATGCTTTCAGGTGTGCCTACATGGGTGATACTCCCTTCCTTCATGGCTAAGAGCGTATCAGCAAATTGGGCAGCCAGATTGATGTCATGCAGGACGGTAAACACCCCTATTTGATATTTGCTGATGAGTTTTTTCACCAGAGCTATGAGTTTATGCTGTTGGTTTAGGTCTAAGCTGGAAGTGGGCTCATCCAGAAAGAGATATTTGTTCCCATTCCCATTAGGATCTGAGAGGAGTTGGGTGAGGCATTTTGCCAGCAGGACTCTTTTTTGTTCTCCACCGGATAAGGTTGTAAAACTTCTTTCTATGAAGCTGGACATCCCTACTTCTTCAAGGGCTATAGCCACTTGCTGTTTGATTTCCTTCCTGGACAATTGATTTCCATAAGCATAGGTCCCCATTTCTACTATTTGACCTACGGCAAGGGTGAAATTTAAGCTTATCTGTTGAGAGAGAACGGATCTGTAGGTGGCTAAATCCTGAAGACGTATGTCTGAAAGGTTTTCCTTTTCCCAGAGAATTTGACCGGAATGAACCTTGTGTTTTCCACAAATAGCATCCAGTAAGGTGGACTTACCTGCTCCGTTTTTTCCTATGAGCACACATATCTTTCCGGGAATGATAGAGAATGATGCATCTCTAACGATCATCTTATTTCCTCGGAAGACCTGTATGTTCTTTACTTCTATCATAGGAGAAAGCGTTCTCTTTGTGACCTAACCAGAATCCATAAGAAAAAAGGCGCACCCACCATGGCAGTTAGTATCCCTATGGGTAATTCTCCCGGAGCTATAATAGTCCTGGCTAAGGTATCTGCTGATATCATAAAAATGGCTCCTAATAAGGAAGAACTTATTAGGAGATACCGATAATCAGTTCCTCTTAGCAGGCGAATGAGATGGGGGATAATTAGCCCTACAAACCCAATAATCCCACTGACAGAAATACAAACTCCTACAATGAGGGCCGCTAGCAGAATGACTCGTGCCTTTATCTTTTCTACCTCAATTCCCAGGTATGTCGCCTCTTTTTCTCCTAATAAAATGGCGTTAAGTGCTTGGGAAAAGGAGACCAATATGATGGTACCCATGATTACTACTGGGCCTACTATGATCACTTGCTGCCAGGAGGCACCACTAATACTTCCCAGCGTCCAGAAGGTAATGTCCCTTAGCTGCTGGTCATTTGAGCTGTGGATGAAAAGACCGGAAATAGCAGCCGCAAAGGCTGAAATAGCTATCCCAGCCAATAGCATAGTCATTACGGACGTCTCTCCTCCCCGACTTGATAAGGCATACACCAGATAGGTTGCGAGTACGCCACCTGTAAACGCACATATACTTAGGGAGGCCGTATAAAACCAGGGACCCATAGCCGCAAACCAGGTACCTCCAATTACAATAGAAAAGACAGCGAAAAGCATGGAGCCGCTTGTAACGCCAATAAGGGAGGGATCAGCTAATGGATTTCTAAACAGCCCTTGTATGGCTGCACCAGATACTGCCAGCCCAGCCCCTATAAGTCCCCCAAGAATGATTCTAGGCAACCTGATTTGAAATAATAGATATGTGTGTACATCTTCAACTGAGGAGAATAGATTGAAGAAGGCGTTCCAGATATCAGTAAATGCCATATCGTATGCTCCTATGAACAGAGCAGAGATAGTAGACAGACCTAACAATGATATCAGGCCGGCGAATGACAATATCCATCTGGAGGCAATTCGGGTCATCTATTTTGTTTGCTTTAGTTTATTGGCAAGTTCAATAGCAGCTTTACCAGCTCTAGGTCCAAAAGAGGAAAGGTAATGCCCATCCATGGTGATAATCCGGTCATTTTTATAGGCTGGAACTTGTTCCATGCCTGTGATTTGAGAAAGACCCTCTTTCCCATCCAGACTGGCCAATCCACTTTCAAACATGAGAATAACCTCTGGAGATGCTTCCACCAGACCTTCTGGAGTAAGCGCCTGAAATCCTTCAAAAGAAGAGATGGCTAGCTCTCCACCCGCTAGATTCACCATTTCAGTAGTTGAAGTCCCTGTTCCTGAGATCATCAATCTGCCAGCTCCTCTGGCATAGATGAATAAGACGGTTGGGCGTTCTTCCACACCTTCCAATGTATTCACTAGTTCAAGACTATCTGACTCTATGGTAGAAGCGAGCTCCTGAATGACTGTGTCATCTGTTTTAAGACTTTGGGCTATTACTTTAGCTGCTTTGACGGAATTGTCCAGGGTATAGGAAGTGGGGACTTCCACTATGCTTAGATTGGCAGCACGAATCTGTTCTAAGGCGGTTGCCTGTGCTACCTGATCCTTTTCTATAAAGATGAAATCCGGCTTTATAGAAAGGATAGCCTCTGCATTCAATTGAGTAACATGCCCCAGTTTGGGAATACTGTCAATCGCAGAGGGATAAGTACTGGTAATATCGGTCCCTATGATATTATCTCCATAACCCAGGCTGAAAAGGGTTTCTGTCAGGAAGCCACTAAGGGAGATGATTCTTAGATCAGTTTCTGCTTGAGTATCTTGACCGGCTGAAGGAGCCTGGGTACAGGAGGTGAACAGTAGGATGCTTACCAGGAATAAATAGAGCGTTTTTTTGATCATTACCTTATTAAATTGAAAACAGGGGGTAGCCATTAGCTACCCCCTTATGAGCTTTATACTCAACACTTTTAACGTAGACAAATGACTTTTTTAGTAATACTACTACTACCATTACGTAGGGATACAAAGTAGACTCCCTGAGAAAATAGATATCCCACTTTCTCAG
>JBCBKZ010000574.1:0-4102 GCA_038520955.1 Bacteroidota bacterium
TGATTTCTCAGTGGTTATGATCCTACTATCATTAGGGTACTGGATAATTAAGATGTATACCCCACGAAAGGTAATCCAACTCATGCGAAAGAGTTAGAAAAATGCGGTTTCCCTTATTTTAGTTCTTCCACCAATTCTCCCTTGGGAAATCCTCTCCCAGCCTAAAACGATCCCCTATGTAAGGGTGTATGATAGAGGCGCCAAGACGTTCAGATTCTTTGGTAAATCTTTCGATGGGATCTCTCCAGGTATGTACTGCTAGTGCAAAAGCACCCCAATGGATGGGCATAAGTGTCTTGCCTTTCACATCCATACCAGCTTGTACACTTTCTTCAGGCATCATATGGATCTGCTTCCAGGCCTCATTATACTGACCGCACTCCATCATGGCCAGATCGAATGGACCATATGTTGATCCTATATCCTTGAAGTGAGGGCCATATCCACCGTCTCCACTGAAGTATAAGTTAGTGTATTTACCCTTGATTACCCAGCTCGCCCATTGGGTTTTATTTCTGTCACTAAATCCTCTGCCGGAAAAATGTCTGGCAGGACATGCCGCTAGTGTTAGGCTATCAGCCATGGTCTCATCCCACCAGTCCAGCTCTGTAATCTTATCAGGAGATACACCCCAACTCTTTAATCTGGCACCTACTCCCAGGGCAGTATAGAAATGGCCTACCTTATCTTTCAGACTTAGTACGCTCTTGTAGTCCAGGTGATCATAATGATCATGTGAAATGATGACATAGTTTATGTTATTCAATTCTTCCAAGGGTACAGGCTTCTGGTTAAGGAAACGTTTGGTCCCAAAGGGTACAGGTGAAGGAACCCTTGTCAGCATAGGATCCAGTAATATGCGCTTGCCTTCCATTTCCACCAGAAAGGAGGAGTGCCCATACCAGGTAATATAGGCGATAGAATCTACAGGATTAGATGGATTTTCCTCATACTTTACTGGAAGTGTATCCTTTGGGGTTTTCCCTTTCCCAAATATGGCGTCAGGTAGTGTTCCCATCATTTCAGAGAAGGAGCCCATTTTCGTTTCCTGCAGGTTCTCAAACTGATCTTTTCCATAGTTGGGTGATTGTTGTATTCTTGCTAGCTCTTCTCCTTCGGGTAGCTTCCCAATTTGTGGAGCGGTGTTCACGAAGATATTTGCCCCCATGACTATGATCACTACTAATCCAATAATCCCAAGGAAGAACCATCCCATAATTCGAAGAAGTTTATTCATTGTCAGTCTATCTAGCCATCAAATATATAAAATCCTGATACAGTGAGAGAAGACGCATGATTCATAGAAATATGCTACCCCATCCTGGTAGATTTTAGCTATGGGAATTTTTAGGAGGATACGAGGGAGGCTTCTCTTCTTGGGAGGAGGTAGAGGTGGGTTTAGTACTTTTGCTTAGAACCCACCCCCAGCCCCTCCAGAGGATGGGAACTTTAAGAATAGTTTTCTTTGCGTCTTAGCGGCTTTGCGTGAAAATAATGGTGATGTGTAGGTCTTTACTCCTCGAAAGATACTTTGGCCCTTTCTCTTATCTCTTCAAAGGTCCATTCTTGTCTGATTTCGCCATTTTCAAATATGGTGATGAGTTCATCCTTAAGTTCTGGGTATTCACCTTCCTGAACCGTTTTGTAATCTCCCTCAATCTTAACCAGTTTTAATCTGCCGCCCTTACTTTTCTTGAAGCTAGGCGTGATATTCCCGTCTTTGTCCATCTCAGTAGGACTTTTCTGAACGATCACGCTTTCTCCATTAACTACAGCATGGCTGCATTTAATGGCAAACTTCTGGGTGTCCCTGTCCAGTTTTTGAAGCAGGGCGCCTCCCATGCCCAGGACCAGATTCTCCGCACTGATTCCCGCTTCTTTGAGTGCTGCATACATGTTCTTGATGGCGTCATAATTCACCCCATCGCCTTGTATAACTCTTACCTGAGGAGGGAGCACTTTGTAGCCCTTTTCATTAGTCGTAAACCCAAATTTTGTAAACAGAATATCAAAAATAGCCAGTAGAGTTCTTATGGGATCTCCACTATCTGGGCGGATCACTAAGGTTCCTTCTCTATCCAGTATTTGTCCCCTAAGTTCTTCTCCCCAGTATTCTTCGCAAGCCCTGAAGATGTTGTAGCTATCACTCACACAGGCCACTATTCCTTCAGGGAAAGTATCTAGCACATGCTTAAACACGTCCAATTCTCCTTTTTCTCCCAGAAGAGTAACGATGCTATGTTCCGTAGCTGGGATACTTTTTCCGAAGACCGTTTGGCTGTTATAGTAGGCTTTGATTAAGCTACTTCCTGCCAGGGTGTCACTCCCATCAAAATTGATCAAGTGAGCGGCTCCCCCCAGTCCAGCACTTTCGACACTGCTAACTCCTCTAAACCCAAAGTCGTTCAACACAAAATCTACTCCTGCTTCTGATCCTGGCGTAGCTGTCTCTTGGTAATAGCGGGTAACTACTTTTTTGACTTCTCTGCTGATGCTGGCTACGGTAATGGGATACCAAAGCTGCATGAGGACCGTCTCGAGGAAGTTGGTTAGCCAGAAGCACTTAGGATCAGTATTCTCCAGGGTCATGAGCACCTGTTGGGTAGGGACTGAAATGCCTTCAGGAACGGCTTTGATTCTGATAGGGAGTTTGCCTCCGTAGGTATCCAGTATGTACTGGAAGTTGGCCTTATCAAATACGTCACCTCGTCCAAATACCTGAGGGAGGAAGTCTGCCGCTTCGTCCAAATCTTCCTGCGTAAAAGCTACCCCTTCCAGGAACTCTTTCAAGTAGTACTGTAAGCCAAAGAAGACCGTCTCATCGAATTTGCCGCCCCGACTTTCCATATAGCTGTAGATGGAAGTAGTGCCAGGATAGTAGAGCTTATGGTGGCTGTATTTATATGCATCCGCAAGGAGGATTAGGTTGTTTTTCATGTGGTCCAAAGGTTAACTCACTCCCCAAAAAAACTTTGAGAAGGAACTCCTAAGTACCTCAACATTCATGATTTCTCCAATTTGCGATAATGTGAATTGCTAAACGTACGATTGAAGGCAGGACTCTTAGCGCCTCCTTTTGGACTATGGAGGGATCTCCTGGATCAAACCTATCTACTGCATTGGGGTGTTTTGGGCCAATCTCTCAATGTTCATTTCAATATTAATTCTGTTTTTTTCATCTACCTCAAACTTCAGAGATTTCTCCAGATAGGTCCTCGCTGTAGAAAAATCACCTATGGCACTATAGTAACGGGCTATCCCAACCAATGGAATGAAACTCTCTGGATTTCTATCAATGGCGGCTGTGAAGATCTTGTGTGCAGAGTCAAATAGTTCTATTCTAAGGAGATATTGCCCAATCTGATTAAGGGAAAAACCAGGGATAGAGGTTTTTGCCAGCACCTGATCTATGAATGCAGGTATTTTACTCTGCTCCTCCAAACGTGTTAGCATGTCTAACTTGGCCATGACTGGAGAAATAGAAGGTTCTAACTCGAAAGCTTTTTGGATCAGTCTGAGAACTTCCTCTTTCTCGCCTCCCTTTTCCCAAAGGGATATAGAAGCCTCCAAATAGTTTCCGGCACTGGGCTCTTTGATGGCATCAATATCAATTACATAATCCCATGGAATGTGTCTCTCATATCCTATGCTTTTCAATCCCCCCACAGGTTTAGAGTACTCAATAACGATGTATTCTTTCTCAATGGTTTCACCAGTTTCCTTATCTATTAAGAGACGAGAATCCATAACGTTAGCGCTATCCAAAGAGATAAGTGCTACCCTAAAACAATCCCTGCTTTTCTGATCATCAGCCACTGTTAATTCTCCTATCACCTTAAGCTTGAATGTTCTAAAAGCATCATTCGTGGGACTGATACCAAAGCTTACAAGTTGATCAAAATTCACATGCAGAGGTTCATACTTCAAGTACAGCTCTAAAGCTTCCAGCGTGCTAAAATAAGGTAGGGAGTCCTTTTGTATTTTTATAGGAGTAGCTGAGCGATTTGAAGAAGCAGTAACAGAGTCTGAATCACTGGATATCTCAAATGTATAAGCTCCTTGAAAATAGTTTACGCTGTCATATAGAATGCACAGATTCTCT
>JBCBKZ010000575.1:0-4101 GCA_038520955.1 Bacteroidota bacterium
CAAAGTCCGAACTGGATAAGAACCTTCAGAAGCTAACTTCTTTTGAAAGAAACATCCATGACTTTCTGATGCTTTCCCTCTCGATTCAAGGCATCCATATAATGGTAAAAGCTAGCACTATTGATCTTATCTTTATAGGAATCTAATTTTTGGAAAAGTTTCTCATATCTCTCAATAGCTATATCCGTCCTATCCAAAAGGGAAGAAGCCATATAGGCTGTTTGATGGGCAATATTATAGTCGTCTGGATCAATAGTATAATTAGCATTTAGGGCGTCAAAAGCTGCTTGATAATTCCCATCATAGATGAAATTGGAGTAGTCATAGATGTTTCTTTCAAAAGAAGTTAGCTTCTGAAGGTTCTTATCCAGTTCGGACTTTGTCGCTTTTCTCAAAGAGTCAATAGACCATCCTCCACTAGCATATAATAACCAGACCCTTGCCAGATGAAAATCTGGATCAATCTTCAGCGCTTCCTGATAGCACCAAAATTCTGTAACAAAACATTTTAAATACACCTGATAGGCTTCATACTTGGGAGGACTGATCAGTGGTAAGTTCTGGTCTTTTGTGCTTACCCAGTACCCCAATAAATACTGGCGGACTTCTTCCACCAGCTTTTCTTTATGATCAATATGTTCTATCAGCTGAGGGAAGCTGGTCTTTACTTCCACTCCATCAATGGCGGAACTCAGACGGGTATTCAATACAATAGAATCCCCCTTCAGAAAGTAGGAACCTGTTACCACATAGTCAGCTCCGGTTATCTCTGCAAAGGAGGGCTTATTCTGAGGGTTATCTGGAAGTATACCTATGGCATCCTTATTTTGGCGAACTATCTCAGGAGAAACTGTTCTTACTTTTAGTTCACGTAAACCAGAACTGGCCCATTCTGAAGCCATATATCCCAGGGCATCCAGATCCTCATCACCTGTGAAGTTTTCAAATACGCTGACAGCTACTTTGGCTTCTCGTATATCTTTGTCCAGTAGTTTTGATTCTTCCGAGGATTGCATACCAGTGGCCCAGAAAATGGCAGCTCCTACCACCATAGCTACAAAGCCTACACTGGCCATTCTTACCCAACTCTTTGGAGAAGATTTTTCAGTAACTACCTTCTCCCCTTTTCCCTTCATCTCATCCGGCTTAGGTACAGCAAAACCTTCATTCGCCAAAGCATAGACTGTCATGGGTTCTGCTACATTCTTGAAGGAGAATTTTCCGAGGGAGGTGAGTTCGAATTCCGGGCGGTTTTTGATCTGCTGGCGGATGCTGCTGGAAAGGAGTACTGCCCCTGCTACCCCCATAGATTCTACCCGGCTAGCTATGTTAACCCCATCCCCAAAGGTGTGCTCCCCATCTATGGTGATTTCACCTAGATGTATGCCTATGCGTAGAGGCACCTTCCCACGAATCTCTTCCTGAATTTCCTTCGCACAGAGAACGGCAGCTGAAGCTGAATCAAAGATGGACAGACTTCCATCCCCATAGGTCTGGAGGAGATCTCCCCCATGTGCCTGAATGCGCGCTTTGAGGACGGCTTCATACCCCTTTACTGCTGCCATGGCTTCCGCCTGATTCCGCTGCATCATAGCCGTATACCCGACTATATCGGTAAACATGATGGCTGCGAGGCGTGTGGTGGGCATGAGATCAAGTTAACAAAAATCCATATCTTCATTGAATGAACACTCAAACCCGTAGAAACTTCCTACGGCTTATCGGGGCCTCTACTACAGTTGCGATGACATTGGGGTCTAAGGCGGCTTTGATTATCCCTAACAAATCCCATCCCTCTATTGCCCCTACCAAGCTCATCATTGACGCTGATACGGCCAATGAAGTTGATGATCTCTTTGCGATTGCCATTGCCCTACTCGATCCCAATCTGGAAATCACCGGACTCACTTCAGCCCAGTGGCATACAGCCAAGCGCGGTTCTCGGGACAAAATAGGTGAAAGTCAGAAGTTAAATGAAGATATCCTTAGGCTGATGGGAAAAGAGTCGATTCCCCACCCTATGGGCGCAAATTTCCCAATGGTTAGTCCCTACCGTCCGCAAGCTTCAGCAGCTGCTGATTTCATCATCGAAAAAGCCCTGGCCATGCCAGAAGGTGAAAAACTACATGTGGTCATTCTGGGACCAGCTACCAATATTGCCTCTGCCGTCCTGAAGGAAGCTCGCATCATCCCCAAATTAGTCATTACCTATCTTGGTTTCTGGCATCATCCTTCCACCAACACCTGGAACAAACGCGAGTTCAATACCAACAATGACCCTAATGCAATAGACCTGCTGTTGAATACGGCCGGACTAGAGCTACGCATCATGACTGCCTCGACTTCTCAAAATCTGGTTTTTGACAAAACGGAGGTAGATACACATTTGAAAGGAAAAGGAGGGATTGCTGACTATCTGGTCAAGCGCTGGGAGACCTTTGACCGGGACTGGCAGGAGACAGATAAGGAGAAAAAGCATTGGATCATGTGGGATGTAGCGGCTGTCCTGGCAATCGCAGCTCCCGACCTGACGACAGCATCCTCTTTCAAAACACCCCATGACAATCTGGATCGTCAGATTGGCGTCTTTACGAAGATTGATATGGAAGGGATGAAGGAGCGGTATTGGGAGTTATTTGACGAGTATCTAAGCCGTCGTTAATAAAAGGAGCTATTCTCACTGTAGGTAGGTATCAATCTGCCCCATATTGGCATAAAAGAGGTCAAGGAAAGCGGCCTTTATCATTCAACCTGTGATTATGTGTAGGTAGATGGCAGCTTGGCAAGCTATCAAGTCCTTTTATGCGATAGATAAGATCAGGTTGGTAGCTTTGGAAGCTCAAGAACTAGCCCCCAATTCAAATCCAGTCCTTATGAAGTTAGGTATTAGAGGACTAAATCTCCATATATACCTTTTAGAACTTCATATAAAGGGGACAATACGTCCATTATTTATTGCTAATTAGGAATTGAATTACTAATTAGCAAAAATGATAGATCGATTCTCAAAAGATAAAATCCTTCAATTAGCTAAGCAGTTTAAGGCTGTGGCTATAATGGGGCCGAGACAAAGTGGGAAAACCACCTTGAGTCGTATGTGCTTCCCTGAAAAGCCTTATGTCTCTCTTGAGAATCCTCAGAATCGTAGATTCGCTATAGATGATCCTGTTGGTTTCCTTGCCACCTATCCCGATGGCGCCATTCTAGATGAAATCCAGCGTGCTCCTGAACTCTTATCCTGGCTTCAACAAAGGTTAGATGAAGAATTAAGAAAAGGGACTTTTATTCTAACTGGCTCTAATAACCTCCTCTTCCTGGAACAGATTACCCAAAGCCTTGCAGGAAGAGTCGCTTATATGGATCTTCTTCCTTTTTCATTACCGGAACTTTCTAACATTCCTAATGCCCTTGATAACCTAAACTCAAGACTCTTTCGAGGTGGATATCCTCCTGTACAAGCAGAACGAATTGAACCAGAGAATTGGTTCCCAGCGTATATACGGACCTACATTGAAAGAGACGTTCGACAAATAAAAAACATTGACAACCTACTGGCATTCGAGAAGTGTCTTTCTCTTTGTGCTGGGAGAGCAGGCCAGTTAGTCAACTACTCAAACCTTGCAAATGAAGTAGGTGTAGATTACAAAACCATACAGTCCTGGCTAGGAGTACTCCAGGCCAGTTATATCATTCATTTGCTACCACCTTACTTTAAAAGTTTTAATAAACGTATTATTAAAACACCCAAGTTGTATTTCTATGATACAGGTCTACTTTGTTATCTCTTAAGAATTTCCACCGAAGCAGATCTTGTACAGCATCCCTACCGAGGCAATATTTTTGAGAACTTCATAGTAAATGAGTTAATCAAAAAACGCTTTAACCAAGGTCAACCTTCCAATCTATATTTCTGGAGAGACAGAACTGGAAATGAACTGGATATAATCATAGATGAGGGTACCAACTTAGTCCCTGTAGAGATTAAATCAGGTCAGAGTATACGTCAGGACTTTTTCAAGAATATGGAATTCTGGAAAAAACTAACCGGCCAAGCTAGTGGAATTCTCTACTACGGAGGGGAGGAAAACCAAAATAGAAGTA
>JBCBKZ010000576.1:0-4094 GCA_038520955.1 Bacteroidota bacterium
ACTCTCCTTAATCTCTTCATGATCTCATATAAGAAGAGCACATAGATAGTACCACCTACAATTCCGTAGTAATATAAAAGGGAAAGGTAGCCTACGTGAATCTGAGAACTTCGTCCTGCAATCTCACGCATAAGCTCTGCTGTCTTTACCCCACCTGTCCCAAAGATGGGCTGCTTAGGGAACTGATTAGCAAAAAGCTCAAAGGCTAGTAGCCTCGTAAAGGCACTCTTATTCAAAATCCGCTTCTCTATGATAGCATCTATATCTACCCCTAAAACAGGTAGCATAAAGTATCCTATTACCAAGAGGAAGACGAGAGAAACAGCATACTTAGCTAAACTCACCAGTACTTTCCTGTCAATCAATACCTTCTGGAAAGCAATTACCAGGAAGTTTAACATGATCCAACGGGCCTGTACCAGGAAACTTACCACTCCTGCACCTACTAGCAACACCCTACTATCACGCTTGAAAAGGAGGTTAATGCTGTAGAAAATACTGAGCATACTCAGGAAGCTAAAGCCTACAGAGTTCAAGCTTGTCCAGGTATAGATAGAGAATAACCTACCCTTATAATAGGTTCTCATCAATTCCAGCAACTTTGAGTTTTTATACACAAAGAAATAGGGATCAAATACCTGGATGACCGTGACGGCACTGGCCACCATGAGCACCACTACAATGAGCTTTAAGAGCCGTCGCAGATATTTTATATCAAACGTTAAGTTCTCTATAATGACCAGAAAGAGAAATGCTACCAAATGCCGATGTCGGGTAAGGTAGATAAATAAACTCTCATCATTATACTCCAGGATTTTCCCCACATAAATCTCCATTACTATGGTGTATGCGGTGAAAAGCCCGTAATAGAATACGTAACGAGGCATACGTATCCCCGAACCTCCTCCATACTTTTGGGCAAGTAATAAGGCGGTCCAGAAAAACACAGCCATCCCTACCACGAAGTTGAAACTCATTCCTACTGTTACACGGAATAAGTATCCCCAAAAAGGGAAGAGAGGTAAAGTATATAAAAATATCTGCTCGCGAAGTTTCATCTACTAGCTCTTAACGCTTTCGAATGATTCTATCCAGGCCTTAAAATGGGTTAATCCTTCTTTAAAACTGGTGGTAGGCTTATACCCCAGTAGTGTTTTTGCTTTGTTTACATCAGCAAAAGTCTGTGGAACATCCCCAGGCTGCATAGGCAAACGATTAATCTTGGCCTTTACACCAAATACTTCTTCTATCCCACTGATCATTTCTGAAAGACTCACCGTCTGGCTGTTCCCCAGGTTAATGATCTCGTATTGAGAATCAGTATATGCCATGGCTCCTGTTATCCCCTGCACGATATCCGCTACATAAGTATAATCCCTTCTGGTAGTTCCGTCTCCAAAGACGGGGATCTCTTCTCCTGCCAGGATCTTTTTCGCAAACTTATGAATGGCCAAATCAGGTCGCTGACGAGGTCCAAACACAGTAAAGAATCTCAGCGCAATAAACCTGATATCAAAGAGGTGGCTGTATACATGCCCCATCAGCTCGTTTGATACCTTAGTACCAGCATATGGGCTTATGGGAAGAAGGACTGAGTCAGCCTCTCTCCAGGGAACATTAGGGTTCACTCCATACACACTACTGGAAGAAGCATGCACAAACTGCTTAATGCCCATATCTCTGGCTAATTCAAGCAGAACCTGCGTCCCTTTTACATTCACTTCCTCATAGGATACAGGGTTTTCCAGAGAAGGTCTTACACCTGCCTTTGCTGCCAAATGAACGATAACGTCATAGGAATCTTCAAGCTCTTCCTCAAAGCTGCTTTTCTCTCTAATATCAGCTTGAATGAAGGTCAACTTGGGATGATTAATGAACCCCGATATATTTTGTCTCTTTATTGTCTGATCATAAAAAGGATCAAAATTATCAATGACCGTTACATTCCATCCCTGGTCTAGCAAGTTCTCTACAAGGTGACTGCCGATAAATCCTGCACCGCCCGTGACCAGCGCGTTTTTCCCTGAAACCATTTGGTTAATTCTAGTATGATTTTTCTTTTGTTCTATACTTATTTTTCAAGCGCTTCACTACGTATTTTCCATACTGCTTGCGCTTAGCCTTATATCCTACTCCACTATATCCATACTTGTCATATCCATAACGAGTATACTTGGCTGATGTCATCTTCACATCATTGAATAGGACATAGAGGTTATTCAGATTTCCTTTTGTACGCACCTTATCAATCTCACTCAGGAACTCTATTTTAGAGTATCCCTGTCTTACCACGTACAGGTTAATATCCATGTACTTGCTCAAGATAAGGAAATCAGACACAAGACCTACGGGGGGTGTATCTACTACTATATATTCATAGGTGCCTTTCAGGATTTCAAACATCTCTGAAAGCTTGGGGGAATCAATTAATTCTGCCGGATTTGGAGGAACAGGTCCACTAGGAACAATGTCCAGATTTTCCAGGTCAGAATTCTGAATGATCTCATCCAACATAGCCTGGTTAATCAGATAAGAACTTAATCCTACCTCATTGGTGATACGAGAACGTTCAAAAAGCTTAGGCTTTCTGATGTCCGCCCCAATGATGAGGGTTCTTTTACCTGAGATAGCCAGTATAGAGGCCAGGTTCAAGGCACAGAACGTTTTTCCTTCTCCGGGTACGGTAGATGTTAATCCAATCACCTTCTTAGTTTTGTCTACTGCCAGAAACTGAAGATTTACCTTCAGGAAGCGGAATGACTCTGAAACCGGAGAAGTCAGGTTATCATAAGTGATCAACCCTCTTTCTGATTCAGTCTGTCCTCTTACGATGTTCCCAAGGATAGGCGCACTACTCTTATCATTAATCTGATCAGAGTTAAGCACTTTATCGTTGAAGAGATCACCTGCTACTACCATGACTATAGGCAATCCTAATCCCAGTACCATAGCAGCGAAAAGGATGATTATCTTCTTAGGTGCTACCGGCCCATTTCCAACTTGACGGGGCTCATCTAACATTTTACTATCCGGAGAATTGGCTGCTCTAACAATTTCCGCTTCAGCTCTTTTCTGCATCAGATAGCTAACCAGGTTTTGGTTAATCTCCATTCTCTGACCTATGGTCTCCTGCAATTGTATATCTCCAGGAAGCTTATTTACCTCTCTCCTTACACGAGAAATACGTGCATTAATATCAGAGATCTGAATTCTGGTCGTATTCAGGTAACTTCTCACGTACTCAGTCAGGTCCTTCTGTGCATTCTCAATTTTTGTATCAAGAATGGTCAACTCTATGCCTCCGGAACCAGAGGTAATAGATTTAGACACTTTCTCTTGATTCAGAGATTTCAGATTGATGATGAGCGTACTCATAGCTTCATCTGAAATACCCATAGCACCTGGTGCAGGAATACTATTTGGGTTAGAACTATTCTCCAATTGATTAAGAACGGTAGCATAGTACCTGTTATTCAAAGAATATCTGTCTTTCTCAATTTGAAGATTACGGAGCTGTTCAACGGCTGCCTGGGCTTCAACATCAATATTTACACTCCCAGATTTTTGGGCTTGGGTAGTGGCTGCAATTTGTGTATTTCTTAAAGAGTCTGTAGCCGTACCAAGCTGGCGCTCAATGAAATCTATGGTAGACTGAGCTGCGTTATTCTTATCATCTAACTGGTTGGATATGTAGTTTCTACACAACCTGGAAAGAAAGTCTCTTTCTTTCTGAACGATAGGCCCTTCAGAGGTAAGATTGACTATGGTAGCATCCTCATCCAAAGCAGCTACCTCCAGTTTATTCAGGTAAGACTGTACCAGTCCATTAGGATTATTAATGGTAAAATAATACTCACCAGTATCCCCTTCTTCTCTGGTAAACTCCTCTTCTCTGAATATTCTGACAGCAAATTTTTCCGTTTCACACACCTCTCCATAAGCACAAGTACCTGTGTAAGAATAGGGTTCTTTCACCTCTATGATGCTATTCCCATCCTCATCCAACATGTTATATTCATCCACCTCAATTTCCAGGGCGAACTGATTTTCAGAAATCTCAGTCACGTAAACAGGTACACCCACTAGTTGGGTTT
>JBCBKZ010000577.1:0-4088 GCA_038520955.1 Bacteroidota bacterium
AACTACTATGGCTGTTCCTGTACCTATTAGAAATAGTTCAGCAAGCAGATTTCCGGTTTTCATGTAGGGATAATACGTTTAGGGTTGCTAGTTCAGTTTGAAATTAAGCTAAGCTATAGGATTTCTCTACTAAAGTTTCAGAAAATATTAGATTTCTGCTGACTAAAGAATTCTCGGGCTAAATTAATCTCTACGAAAATTTGCAATATTTAGAAAAAAAATTATAATAAGTCCCGGCCTACAAGTTGCTGATACCTATTATTAACGTATCCAAAACTTGCTCATTATGGAAAAGTATACTCAGCATGTACAGAATGAAATACCCATGCTGACTCAAGCTCAGGTAGAGCCTGATTTTGTACTAGCGTTTCAAAAGGTCTGTAATAGAGAGCATAGAATTTATAGTGATGCGGAAGTAAAGGCACTACCCAGGACCTTTGCCTATAACCGCCACATTGACGAGTGGAAGCAACGTGAGAAAAGCCTGAAGCGCTTTCAGAAATACCTGGAAAAGAAAGAAAAAGCTCCCTTAAAAGTTCTTGATATCGGATGTGGTAATGGCTGGTTTGCTTCGCAACTAGCCCAATACGAGCATATACAGGTAGACGGTCTGGAGGTCAGTATGTTCTTATTAGAGCAGGCATCCAGAGTTTTTCAAGCTCCCAACCTGAGGTTCTTCTACGGAGACATTTTCGAAGATATCTTCACCCCAGATACCTACGACCTTGTTATTCTCAATGATGTCATCCAGTTCTTCCCGGATTTAGTGGAACTGCTAAATCGTTGCGAATATTTCGGAACTGATCAGGTAGAAATTCACATTATTGACAGCCATTTATATTCGCCTGGGAAAACAGAGTCGGAAATTGTAGCTACCAGGGACTTCTATACTGAACTCCGATCTGAAGATATTCTTCCCTACATAAACTATCACCAAAAAGAACAATTAGAGATTTTCCGTACAGACTATCTCTACAAGCCTATGGCCTTGAGCAAGATGTTTTCGAACAAACCTAAGTTCAAAAATTTTGATCGTCCATGGATCAGAATTCGTAAATGGTAGAGATTCGAGGTTGATGGAATAAGCTGCGGGCTATATATTCGCATATGCGATTGACCAAAAGTACTCAGGAAAAACTACAGGCCATTCTCCAGGACCAAGGCTACTTGGTGAGATATGAGAAGGGTAATTTCAAGGGAGGATATTGTATAGTGCAGGAGCAAAGGACGGTAGTCATTAATAAATTTCATCCAGTAGAGAGTAAGGTTCAGGCGCTGGCTGAGGTCATCAGACAGTTGGAACTGAATATGGAAATCGTAGCTGAAAATCATCTTTCCCTCGTTCAAAAGATCAAAGCAGAAGAGTCTTGAAGTTTACCTTTACGGGAACGGGCACCTCGCAGGGGATACCTGTCATTGCCTGCAAATGTGAGGTATGCATGTCAGAGAATCCCAAGGATAAGCGGCTGAGAACTTCAGGCGTATTAAGTCGCAAGAATACCACCATTGTTTTTGATACGGGCCCGGATTTTCGTCAGCAGATGCTGCTCAACCATGTAGATGAAGTAAACGCCATAGTCTTTACCCATAAGCACAAGGACCATACCGCAGGTCTGGATGATGTCAGAGCGTACAACTATCACTACCGGCGGCATATGCCCATCTATGCAGATCATTCTACCATAGAACATCTAAACAAAGAGTACTACTACATATTTGAGAATCAGGATTATCCGGGAATTCCCAAGCTGGAACTGGAAGAGATCTTCCCGCTTAAGCGATTTGAGATTGGGGACATTTCTCTTCTTCCCATCCCCATTATCCACGGGAGTCTGGAAATACTGAGCTTCCGGATAGCAGATTTCGCCTATGTTACAGACGCCAAAGTCATTCCTGCTGCTTCAAAGGAGAAGTTACAGGGTTTGGATACCCTTGTTCTCAACGCACTAAGGCATAAAGCCCATCATTCTCACCTCACCCTTGCAGAAGCCTTGGAGGTGATTGAGGAACTACAACCCAAGAAGGCCTACCTTACGCATATCAGTCATTTACTTGGAAAGCATGATGAGGTGTCATCCACCCTTCCAAAGAACGTATTTCTGGCCTATGACGGACTTCAGCTTGAATGGGAAGATTAACTCTCCAGTAAATTGAGAATAGCAGGACCAATAGATTTCGCCAGTTTAGAAGCCAGCAGACCATTCTCGTGATATTTCTTGGCTACAAAATCTCCTGAAGCACCATGTAGGTAACAGGCAAGTGTTGCTGCTTTTTCTGCCTCGTATCCCTGAGCCAGAAAAGATCCTATCATACCCGTAAGTACATCACCTGTACCTCCAGAAGCCATGCCCGCATTACCAGTAGTATTGACATAGGTTTTCTTTTCTCCGGCTATAATGCTTCCCTGTCCTTTGAGAACCACCACACATTTCTTTTCCCCAGCTAGTTTTTCTGCTACTTCCAGTCTTTCATTGATGACATCTTCCTCAGGCATTAAGGCTCTCATTTCTCCGGGATGGGGGGTAAGAACGGTCTGTTCTGGAAGGAGGTCCCACAACTCAGGATATACGGCCAAAGCAGACAAAGCTCCTGCATCCAATACCAAGGGAATCTTAAGGTGGGGAAGCAATAGCCTTAGTAGATTGGCAGTGGCCTGCACATCTCCCATGCCCGGCCCTATGCAGACTGCTTTTTTCTTTTCCAGAAAAGGGAGGATTTGTTCCAGGTGATCTGGTCCCAAATTTTCTTCCTCCCCTACTCCTCTGAACATGACTTCCGGAATTTGGCTAAGGACCAGCTGTCTGTTTACCTCCACACTCATACAAGTACAAAGTCCTACCCCGCTGTGCTTAGCTCCCAAGGCTGACAACAGAAGGGCACCTCCCATGGCCTTACTGCCTCCTATGAGCAGAACATGCCCCATACTCCCTTTGTGCGAATCTGATTTACGCTTCTGAAAATTCTCCCTAAACCAGTCCTTATCTAATGTTTCTCTTCTGATGTCCAGCTCTTCCACTACCTGAGGGAAGATGCCAATGTCCAACACCTCTACTTCGCCACACTCCAAGGAAGCGGGCGTAACTTGATGACACACCTTAGGTAACTGGAAAGTGAAGGTCTTTTCTGCCGGGATGACTTCATTCAGCACCTTACCACTATCGGCATTCATACCAGAGGGAAGGTCTATACCTAAGGCAGACAGTTCTTTCTCCTTGAAAAAGGATAACATCTCCTTTATCACGCCTCTTACTTCCTGCTGGACACCCGTTCCTAGTAAGCCGTCTATCAGTATAGGAGGTTTAGCTTGATTAGCTATCCATTGGTTTGCAGTCTCAGCATCAAACTCCTGCCAGTTCACCCCAACTTTCTCGGCCACTTGAAACATGATTTGGGCATCTCCCTTATATCTGTCTCTTGAATGAGAACACAGTCCTAACACCTGATAACCCTTTAGGTGGAGCTCACGTGCTATCACCCAGGCATCTCCTCCGTTATTACCGGGGCCTATCAGACATAAAAAGGGTTGTTGGAGAGGATATTCCTCACAGATTTTTTCTGCTACCAGGGTTCCGGCTTTCTCCATTAATAGGATACCCGGATACAGGAACTGTTCTATTTGAATAGCATCTGCCAGCCTGATTTGCTGTGTATTAGCCAATAACATAGACAGGGGTTATTGATGAATGAGTCCTTCATCTTTCATCATCATAAGGGCACTTTGTACGATCATTTGCCCTTTTGGGGAGGATGGGGGAAGCTGCAGTTGTTTGAGGTAGCTCTTGTTTCCTTCTTCAAAATGAACGAGAAACATAGCTCTGCTTACTCCTTGAATAGCTTCTTTATAGTTTACCTGCTGGATCTGCTTTCGATCAATCTCAGTAGCCAGGGAAAGCTTTCTATTCTTCAACAGAAAATATAAGGCAGCTACTGCCACCACTAGCAGGAAGGTTGCCAGAAAATAATTTGCGATGATAACGGATATGAGAGAAGCCAGGAGCAGTACCATAGCCAGCCCCAGGTAGAGTACCATCCTGGTTTTAAATCCTCTCTTGTAAAGAAATCTTTCCATTTTCCCCATCAAGTCCTGT
>JBCBKZ010000578.1:0-4079 GCA_038520955.1 Bacteroidota bacterium
TAACCAAGAATTCTTTATTATCTGAAAGCTTCATAAGGGTCATATTGCTATCAGATAATAAAGAATTCTTGGTTACAAAAACCTTAGCAGAGATAGAAAAAAAGCTTTCCAGACACTCCTTCTTTCGAATACATAGAAAGCATCTCATAAACCTTGACTATGTTGAAAGCTATACCCGTTCTGACCATACAGTTACCATGACTAATGGAGATCTGTTGACGGTAGCTAGAAATAATAGGGAAGCCTTTAAGAGTATTTTTGGAAACTGAGGGTAGGCTTTTAAAAAAGGAAAAAGACGTTAACTCATAACCTGGGGTTTAAACTCCAGGCTATGTTATGAAAAACACTTTAAAACCTTCCCACTTTCACGGAAACAAAGAAGGTTCTAGGCCTTGCAGGTCCGTAGACATAATCTGAGTCTCTGGTAGGACCTAGCTCGAAGTCATCCTGGTAGGCGTTGAGTATGTTTTGTACACCCGCACTCAATTCCAACTGAAGCTTCTCACTGATGGATAGCTGCTGGGTAGCTTTGAGGTTGAGTTCGAGGAAGTCGCGACTGTCCACCAGGTCCAGAAACCCTGTTTCGCTCACTACTCTGGGGACTATCATGCTCCCCGTATAGGCTGTGGTCAGATCCAGAGAAAAGCTTTTAACTGGCTTCCAATTGGTGGTGAGGTATCCATAGAAGTTGGGCGTACGAGTAAACTCATCCACGGATATAGCTGGTTCAGTATCATTCCCGTCTTCCGGTTCAAAGAGAAGCTGAGGATTGCTATAAGCTGTTTGCTGTATGGTCGCGCCTGACTGTATATAGAAAGAAGGGGAGGGTGCTACATTAAATTCCAGGTTGATGCCTGATACGCTGGCACTTTCACCATTTCGGACTTCTTCCACAATAGATCCATTAGGCAAAGTAGAGCCTGTACTCACTATGCTAAAGGGATTTTGTAGGCTTGTATAGAATCCTTCTACCAAGGCAAAGAGTTGAGTATTCCCAAGGGTATTCTCATAAGCAAAAGAAGCCGTGAAAGCATCTGAAGTTTCTTTCTCTAATTCTTCCGAGAGTATTACAAACTGAGGTTCGCCTCCCACAGAAGAAATATGCAGGTCTTCGTTGAAAGCCTGAGGCGCTCTGAATCCTCTGGCATAGCCTCCTCTAAACTGAATGTCTTCCGTCAAATCCACCATAAGTGTAAAGCGGGGACTAAATACAGGCACATCCAGGTCTATGTTTCTCTCAATGTCTCTAACCGTATATCTACCACTTACGGAAGAATAGTCGAATCTACCTCCGATTAAGGTCTTTACTTTATCCATGGGAGACCATTCCAATTGGCTAAATATACCCAGGGTATTTACCTGCTGATCTACGATTCGCTCATACCCAAGAATCTGATCTTCTACATCACTGTACTGATTTTCCACACCTCCTATAAGTTTGGCTTTTTCATTAAAGGCATGGGCAAGCTGTACCCCACCTACTAATGCAAAGTCAGTAGTAGTTCCGAAGGCCTGAGAAGCCAAAAGACTATCTTCGGCTGTTCTTCCTCCGCCTAGTCCTCCATAGTAGCTGTCTCTGTTGGTGTATTGGGTAGAGAAGTAAGCAGAAAAATCAGTGCGCTTATCCTTGGAGGTGCGCTCATAGGTAAGACCAGAGAAGAGCGTATTGTGGGTGAGCTCCTCCGTAATATCTGTAAACTCTGGCGAAAGGCTTAGTCGGTCTCCGCCCCTCCTGTACTCATAAACATAATTGACGTCCAGGGTGATTTTGCTATAGAAATCAGGCCTGATGTACGCCCTCATGCCAGCCGTTCTATTGGAAAGCTCTGTAATTTCTGTAAAGCTGTCTTCATTAGCATCAAAGGAAGATCTGTCTCTCAGCATTCCGTATAAGGTGATGCCCTTGCTGAGGTCTTTACTTAGGAGAGAGGCATTCCCATTGGTGATCCATTCCGGACCTCCGCCATCCAGGACGTTGAGGTTGGTTTTTAGCTCCCACTGGTTGACTAATGGGTCCTTGGTGATAATATTGATAGTACCTGCGATGGCATTAGATCCGTACAAGGCTGACCCCCCACTTCTTACCACTTCTATCCTGTCTACTATGCTGGTGGGTATCTGATCAAGGCCGTATACACTATTCAGTGCGCTAAAGACTGCCCGGCTATTGATGAGTATTTGCGAGTAGGCGCCTTCCAGTCCATTTAGTCTTACCTGAGTAAACCCACAGTTCTGACAGTTGGTTTCTACCCTAACACCAGGCTGAAAATTCAATACCTCAGAAATGGCTTGAGCATTCGTGGCCTGGAACTGCTTTTTGCCGGTTAAGGAAACGATCACAGGAGATTCTTTCCTTCCAGTTCCATATCTGGTAGCACTGACTACCACTTCTTCTAATCCTAACACATCTTCTTCGAGACTGATATCAGCCAGACTGATATTAGCGGACCTTACGGCTACAGTGTCATTATAGCTTCTGAACCCTATAAACTTAACAGTTAATAGATAATCACCCTGCTGAATCTGATCAAGGGAAAATGAACCATCGGCTAGGGAATAGGTTCCGTAAGTGTTTTGTTCATTTACCAGTTGGACGCTTACAGAGGCTAAAGGGTCCTCTCCATCCAATATTCTTCCACTTAGGGACAAGTCTTGGCCTTTGGCGAATTGAAGACAAAACACAAAAAGAATAATGTATTTACTTACTCTCATATTCATGGTTGTAGGTTTGGTTATGCGAATCTAATACATTTTTTTCGGCACACAAAAATATAAATTTAGATTAGGCTAAAATTGATTTCCAGATTTTTCAATATATATTGAAAACTCCCTATGATCTAACATTTTCTGTGAGAATAAGCTGCCATATTACACGGGTTAGAGTCTGGAATAAGGCTGTTAGTGATTTCCCCAAAGATAGGAGAAATTCTTTCGTGGTTCAGTGTGCTATTCCAACAACGAGGTATTCCAGATGAAGCAGTTTATAAAGACGTATGCGCCGGTTTTTTCAGGATTTCATTCTCCCTGTTTAATAATTGACATCCATGGAATGGTCCATTGGGCTAATCAGGCCTTCACAAACGCATCTGGAATTCATCTACATGATCAAAAGCCAACTTCATTTTTACAGACGCAATATATGGGGGAATTACAAAATTGGATGGATTTCTCCAGAAAACTTACAACAGAATCTTCCTTCCGATTTACCCTATATAATCTTACAACCAGAGGAGATTCTTATTGGATGGAGCTAGACGCCCAATGGATTCCGCAGACTTTTCAGATAAATGAGCCTGCATTCCTCATCATTGGAACAGATATTACTAAGCTAAAAAACCATGCTGAAAAGGAGCTCATCACACTGACCAATCTGCTGAATGATTCTCAACGGATGGGAAAAATGGGGAGCTGGGACCTGGATGTGATAACGGGTAGAACCACCTGGACGGAAGGGGTGTACGCTATACATGAAGTAGGGAGAGATTTTGATCACAATAAAGAGAACGGAATTGCTTTCTATCATCCGGATGACCAACATATTATCTTGGGAGCCCTGGAGAAAGCCATTACAGAATTTAGAGACTTTGATGTAGAATGCAGGTTCCTCACGGCCAAAAAAAATCCCAGATGGGTGAGAGCTTCAGGGAGTCCAAGGATACAGAATGGGAAGGTGGTCCGTGTGATAGGCTTATTCCAGGATATTACTGATGAAAAAACGAGAGAAGGAGAATTACAAAAACTCAATCGTAGATTCAAACTGGCTCAGAAGTCTGCAGGACTTGGGGTTTGGGATTTTGATCCGGTTAATAATGTGCTCATCTGGGATGAGAAAATGTATGAGCTATATGATGTAAACCCCAATGACTTTGAAGGTGCTTATGAAGCCTGGTCCAAAACGGTGCATCCTGATGATATTGAAGATTCAAGCTATCAACTGGCCCTGGCACTTGAGGGGAAAAAGGAATTTGATGTAGAATTCAGAATCATTCACCAGGATAAAACTATCAGATATATTGCTGGCAAGGCCCATGTTTCGCGAGATGAACAAGGGCAGCCCACCAGAGTGGTAGGAGTAAACT
>JBCBKZ010000579.1:0-4076 GCA_038520955.1 Bacteroidota bacterium
GTTTCAGTAAAGCAATTCCCTCAATTGGTTTTAAGCGGGTCTGTGAAGTTTTCTCTACCAACTGATGGAAAAGCTCTATCAACTACTAACATATCCATGTCAAACACATGGATTTAGGTATTCTAGGCTTAATCGCAAGTACTGTGTTTATTAGCATTCAATCACTCAATCTACCCTAAACATGAAAATCGGGAAAGATGATCCTATCTTGATCATTGGAGCCTCCTTAAGTGGGCTGACAATGGCTGTGGCGCTTAGGCATTATGGCTATAAAAATGTACATCTATATGAAAGGAATCCTTCAGTAACGGAAGCCGGAGGGGTACTATTTCTGGGAGCTAATGCCATGAATAGTTTGAAAAGTCTTCAATTGGCAGAGAGGGTATTTATAAGAGGGGGTGCATGGAACAACTATAAACTGAAATGGAAGAATGATAAGGAGTTGAAGTCCTATTCCCTTTCTGACATTAAAGAAGACACAGCTTTTTTACCGCTTAGTATCCCCCAGCAGTCATACCAGGAAGAGCTCATTTCTCTCATTCCGGATGAATACATACATACAGGCAAAGAGTTCATTTCCTTTACTGCCAGAGATAAAGGCATTGAAGCTCATTTTGCTGACGGTGATACAGTTCAGGGAAGCTTGCTAATAGGGGCTGATGGAGCAGATTCCAGGGTGCATTTACAGTTAATGGGAGAAAAAAAGAGAAAGCCTATTAATAGAATGCATTATCAAGTGATTATTCCTGATGGACATATCAATAGCTTGAGCAATATTCCGCGGAATGAGGTTTTGGAAATCATTGGCCCAGGTAAAGGCTTCCTATTGGCACCTCTCCAACAAAAGGATTGGGTATGTCAGCTAAGTGTAGAGGGAAGTATAGCTTTACCAGAAGGAGCCAGAAAAGAGAACTTTAGTCAGGCTTTTAGCAAATGGCCAGAACCAGTAGAGACCATATTGAATAGCATAGATCCTTCCGCCTGGCATAGCTTTCCAGTCATTAATCAGAAGATCCCCCGCAAATGGCACGACAATAGGGTAGTGCTCATAGGAGATGCCATACACCCCATTCCGCTAAACTGGCATATGGGTGCAGATTTATCAGTAGAGAGTGCTGTTTTACTAGGGAGACTTCTGGCAGAAGAAGGGAATTTGAAAAGAGCATTCAGGCAGTTTGAGAAAAAGAGGGTGAATAGGGTAAAGCGTTTCCAAAAAGCTTCTGCAAGTAGAGGTTCGGTCATGTATAGTAAGAACCCATTAAGTTGGTTCTTAAGAAATGCCATAGTTCCGGCTCTTCCCGCAGAAAGAGGGTTCTCAGCACTGATGAAACTGAATAAAGGAGATTATTATGAAGGGAAATAAGCAGAACTACATAGGGTCCACATCTATCATGATCCGCATGGTTTTCTTGGGTGCCCGTTGATAGTATTTGTCTATGGTTTCATACAGAATCTCCCTCACCTTCTTGACAGAGAAGTTCTTGGAAAGCTTTAAGAGAAACTGCATTCGGTACATATTTCTCAACCTGGGGATTAAGGCATAGTCAGGTCCCAGGAGCTGATTGGAGAAATGTGGGAAGAGGAGTTTTTGAAAGCGTACACTTTCCGTTTCTAGGTATCTTCTGTCCTTGTGTCTGATTTCTATCCTGATAAGCCTTTTGTAAGGAGGATAACTTAGCTCTTGCCTGTGATGTAGCTCTGGATAGTAAAAATGCTTGAAAGGCTTATCCAGGGCCTGAAGCACTGCATTTTCCGGCATCATGCTTTGAATGATTACCTTCCCTTTTTTATGGCTTCTCCCTGCCCTTCCACTTACCTGCTTCATTAATTGATAGGCATGCTCATGGGCCCTGAAGTCTGGGAAGCTTAGGAGGTTATCAGCATTAATGACTCCTACCAGGGTAACATTTTCTATGTCCAGCCCTTTGGATACCATCTGGGTACCTACTAACACCTGGATCTGCTGATTCTCAAACCTTTGGATGATCTGTTGGTAGCCAAACTTGGTTCGTGTTGTATCCAGGTCCATCCTTTCTACCTGAAAGTCCGGAAAGTGATAGGCTACTTCTTCTACAATTTTTTCTGTACCTGTACCTGCTCTTTTCAGAGCGTAGTGATGGCAATTATCACATTTGTCTACCGTAAAGTTTGTATAGCCACAGTAGTGGCAACGCATATGGTTTTTCTCCTTATGATAGGTAAGACTGATATCACAGTTTATGCATTGAGGGACATGTCCACAATTCTCACAAATAAGATAAGGAGAATAGCCTCTCCTGTTTTGAAAAAGGATGACTTGCTCTTTTCGCTGAAGGGCTTGAGCTATGCTATTATACAGGGGGAGAGATAGAATCCCTTTATTCAATTTCTTTTTTCGCTGGATTCGCATATCCACGACTTCCAGCTCGGGCATTTCTCTGGCTACAGCACGGGTAGGAAGCTCGGTCAGGTAGTACTTCCCTTGAATGGCATTATGGTAGCTCTCAAAGGAGGGGGTAGCTGAACCCAGAATGACGGGCACCTTTTCCTGTTTCCCATAGTATACAGCTACATCCCTCGCGTTATACCTTGGAGCAGGATCTTGCTGTTTATAGGAGCTGTCATGTTCCTCATCCACTATGATAAGGCCCAGGTCTGAGAAGGGTAGAAAGATAGATGACCTTACCCCTATCACCACGTCCTGTTCCCGCTTCTGTACCTTCTGCCATATCTCTACTCGTTCATTATCATTAAACTTGGAATGATAAACCCCTACTGTATCTCCCAGTTCACTCTTTACCCGGTCAATGATCTGTTTGGTCAGGGTAATTTCAGGAAGTAGGTAGAGTACCTGTTTCCCTTCATTCAGTGCATCCTTAATTAGCTCAATATATATGTGCGTTTTCCCACTACCTGTGACGCCATGGAGTAGAATGGTGGGAGCCTCCTGCCCTTCCTTTAAGGCATTTATTTTTGTGAGAACATGCTGCTGTCTTTCCGTAAGAACTATATCCCGTTTTTTGGGCTCATATCCATAAAAGGCCAGCCTATCTACCTGCACCTTTTCTTCCTGAATGAAGCCTGCTTTTACCAAAGACTTGACCACATGTGGTCCAAGAGAAAGCTCCTTAAGCGTCTCACTTTTAGGTACTGCTTTTTCCTGATAGAAAGCAGAGACTATCTTAGTGAAAAGGTTCTCTTGAGATACCTGCCTGGCACTGAATGACTCAAAGGCTTCTTTCAACTTTTCTTCTGAGGTGAAATCGGGATGCAGGCGTAGATACGTTTTAAACTTAGGTTTGTAACGTTGTTCAGCTTCCTCATAAAGAATGATGAATCCCCTGCTTTCCATGTTTTTCAGCCTGGGGTAGGGGTTGGTAACATTCCATAAAGCGCCTACATCCTGGAAGTTCAGAACAGGTTGCACGCTTAGTTGTTCTAGCAGCAGGTACTCCTGATTAGGAAGGTCCATCTTTTCCCAATCAAGCCCTGGACTCATCTCTATCCTTAGGGAACCTTCAGGTTTCAGCCCTGCAGGTAAAGAAGCTTTGAAAACGTCTCCCTCTGTGCATGAATAGTAATAGGAGATCCACTCAAACATGGCCAGCTGAGGGGCAAAAAGTATGGGAGTAGTATCTAAAATCTCATCAATAGGTTTTAACTTGCTGTATTCCTCCTCATCACTGGTAGATAGAATCTGCCGGATAAGACCCGTGTAGATTTTCCTTTTCCCAAAGTGTACTAGTACACGTTGGCCTAATGAGGCAACTTCGGCTTGTTCTTCTGACAGGCTATAGTAGAAATTCGACTTTACGGGTAAGGGCAGTATGACTTCCGCTATCTTATACAAGATGCAATTATTAGTAATTTAGGAGGTATTGGCTAAGTAAGTTAGAAAGAATTGCAATTTGCTCATAATATTAGAGCCATTTCTTCCTCTTTAGAGAATTTATTAAGGTATTTCTGAATAAAATGACGATTGAGACATATGTAATTGGAACTCGTTCAATATATGTGAATATTTATTTTTTGTAATAAATACCTTAATAAATTCTCTAAAGAGGAAGAAATGGCTCTAATATTATGAGCAAATTTCA
>JBCBKZ010000057.1:0-13979 GCA_038520955.1 Bacteroidota bacterium
CGCCATTGGGTACTTCATCTTTACCTTGGTTTGTATACCCGTTTTATACCTGATAGATAGCTTCTGGCTTAACATTGGGGTATTAATAGTGAATCTTTTCTTAATCCAATGCCTGATCTTATTTAGGATTGGAACCTCAGTCAAGGTAATTACTCTTGTCCAATGTGGGGCTTTATTTATCATTTCAACTTTCATCCTGATTTCTATGGGCGGGAACTTTAGTTCTACGGCCCTCCTATTTTCTATACATGCGGTCTTACTAGCCTCTCTTATTCTTGGGAGGAAATGGGGAATAGTGAATATTGTCCTCACTTTTCTCATTATAAGTGTCTATGGCATAGCAAAAGTTATAGGGGTTACTTTTCCCAAAATGAACATCACCCAGGAGGTTTATGAAGTCATTACTTTAACTACTTCCACGGGTTGTTTGATCATACTGGCTTATATAGTGTCTATTTATCTCCAGGCAAAGGGAAAGCTGGAAAAGAACCTTTTCCAGGCTTACAAAGGACATGAGTCTTTAAGTGATCAGCTTTTTAGAAGAAGCCGAGAACTTAAACAGGCCCTTCTCCAGACTACGGAAGCCAATGACCAACTGGTAGAAAGCCAGCTGATGCTGACCGCCCTGGTATCATCTTTGGATGACATTGTCCTGCAGGTTAATGAGGAGAAATACTTGATCAATGCCTGGATTTCCAAGGATGCCTACCTCATCCTGCCTCAGGAAGACTTTATAGGGAAGAAGTTGATAGACTTGCTGGATAATGGGTTAGGACTCAGATTTGAGAAAGCCATAGACCAGGTCCTGGCTTCCTTTAAAGTAGAGACCATAGAGTTTTTGAGCCCTATTCAGGATGTTTGGTTCTCGGCTAAAATAGTGCCCATCATGGAGCACCAAAGCCAGACCAGGTTTGTATCCATCCTCTTCCAAAATATCAACCAGAAGAAACGAGCAGAGGAAGCCCTTAAGGCCTACAAAAACCTTTTTGATATTTCTCTGGATCCCGTTTGTATCATGACCTATGATGGTGTCCTCAAACTAGTGAATCCAGCGTTTTCCAGTACTTTAGGGTATAAGGAAGAGGTTTTCCTCAATAAGCCGATGGCAAGCTTTGTCCATCCAGATGATATCCCTGTTCTACTCGAAGCCAGGAAAAGGATCAAATATAAAAATGCCAATGTTGACGAATTAGAATTGAGATTCAAGAATAAAGATGGTGATTACTTGACCTTTCTGTGGAGTTCTAATGTGGATAGGGAGAATGACCTTCTATACTGTATAGCCAAGGATATCACTCAGCAAAAGATTGATGGAGCAAGAATAAGAGAATCAGAAAAGCTACTTAGAGAAGCACAAGAGACAGCTAAGATGGGTAGCTGGACAAGTGATATGGCTAATAAAACGATCACATGGTCAAAGCAAACCTATAAAATCTATGGAGTAGATGAGGACTTCGAGCCTAGTCCCAAGAAGTCAAGGATGTTTTTTGATGAAGAATCCATAGAGAAATATGATGAGCTATGGAAGGTCGGGTTGGAAGATGATATTTCCTTTGATGAGGTATTGGGGATTACTACGCCTAAAGGAGAACACAAGTGGGTTCGTATCATAGGGAAGCCTTATTTCTCTAAGGAAAAGGGGAAAATTTACATGGGGACTATTCAGGACATTACCAAAGAAAGAAATGCTGCCATAGAGCTAGAAAAAGCAAAAATAGAGGCAGAGAAGGCTACGATCGCTAAGACGCAGTTCCTTTCTACCATGAGTCATGAGATCCGTACGCCTATGAATGCAGTGATAGGCTTAACGCATTTGCTGCTTCAGGAAAATCCTCGTGAGGACCAGTTGGATAATCTCCAGACACTCAAGTTTTCGGCTGAGAATTTACTTTCTCTCATCAATGATATTCTGGACTTCAGCAAGATAGAAGCTGGTAAGATAGAGTTTGAGAAAATTTCCTTTAAGCTGATAGACATGGTAAACTCTATCAGGCACTCCATGCAGTACAAGGCAGCGGAAAAAGGCATCAAACTAAAACTAGAAGTAGATGAGAGTATACCAGCTAACGTAAAAGGAGATCCTACCAGACTGGCACAAGTTCTTAACAACCTGGTTTCTAACGCAGTGAAGTTTACCAGCAAAGGATATGTAAAAGTATCCATCCGAAACCTGGGACAGGATGAAAAGAGCCTGAAACTAAGATTCTCAGTTAAAGATACCGGCATAGGAATCCCGGAGAAAAAACTAGGTTCCATTTTCGAAAGCTTTTCACAGGCCAGCTCCACTACCACTCGTGAGTATGGAGGAACAGGTCTAGGGTTAGCTATCACCAAAAAGCTACTGGAACTCTGCGGTAGCACCATTGAAGTAAAAAGTAAGGAGAATGTAGGGACGGAGTTTGCATTTGACCTAACAATGGGACTCCCTGATGCATCTGATAAAGTAGCTAAAACCTATGTAACGGAAGATCTCTCAGAACAGAACTGGAGTGGAAGTATCCTTCTGGCAGAAGACAATAAGGTAAATGTGAAAATCGCCTGTAAGTTTCTCAAGAAATGGGGCCTTGAGGTAGATGTAGCTGAAAATGGATTAGTAGCGGTAGAATTAGCTAAGGACAAGAAGTACGACTTGGTTCTGATGGACTTGCAAATGCCCGTCATGGATGGGTATGAAGCTACTAAGCGTATAAGAGAGATGTATCCAGATATTCCCATCATAGCTTTGACAGCTTCTGCCTTACTGGAAGTGAAAGCGGAAGCCATAGCAGCCGGTATGAGTGATTATGCTTCCAAACCCTTTAATCCTACCGAACTCAGAAAGAAAATTAATCAGTTTCTCGCGAGTGAGCGTCTGGTGAACCAGTCCTAGACAGCATCTTTTGTTTATTTCATTCTTTTTGCCATTTTGAGTCTATGTGGAAAAAGGTTTCACATATTCTTATATGGTCTTCCTGGATACTTCTCCTGGGACACGACCTTACACCCCATGACCACAAGCAGGAAACTACCCTCCTGGAAAACCATAAAGGAAGTTGGATAGAGTTTGTCTACCAGTTGTTTAATCATGATATGGGAGATGAGCATCTGGAATTTTATGAAGATGCCTCCTCAGAAACTGCTGATGATGTATTAGATCCTGGCCCCACTATTCTTCCCGTCATCTCTAATGTTGCGTTTTCCTTCACTCCAATCTGGACTCAGGTTGAGGGCATTCTGAAGATTCCTGATGATCTCCCTTCATACACTCACCTGAGAGGCCCCCCTGCTAGTAATTGACACTTCATATGTTCAATTACTTAGCTTTTGTTTTCAATGATAGATAAAATCATTAGCTATTCTGTGCAGAATAAGGTAGGCACAGCTTTAGCTGTCTTTCTTCTCATTCTCTGGGGAATATATAGTGCTACCCAACTTCCCCTGGACGCAGTCCCTGATATCACAGATAATCAGGTGCAGGTTATTACTTCTTCCCCTGATTTAGCTGCTCAGGAGGTAGAAAGGCTCATCACCTTTCCCTTGGAAACGGCTCTGAGTGCCACTCCTGGTTCTCAGAATATTAGGTCTGTTTCTCGTTTTGGATTAAGTGTCATCACAGTGGTCTTCGAAGAAGATGTAGACACCTACCTGACCCGTCAATTGGTCCAGGAGAGAATCAACGAAGTAGGGCAGGACATTCCACCTGAGATAGGCATTCCTAAAATAGGCCCCATGAGCACAGGACTAGGGATGATTTACCAGTATGTGGTCAAGAATGAAAAGGGATCATCAACCTACACCCCCACAGAACTGAGAACCTTCCAGGATTGGCTGATTAAACGCCAGCTCCTCCAGGTAAAGGGCGTCATAGAGGTCAATAGCTCCGGAGGATTTGTCAAACAATACGAAGTAGCCCTCAATCCCATCAAGCTGGCAGCAGTAGAAGTGGAAATAGCTGAGGTGATGGAGGCTTTATCAGCTAATAATGAGAGTCTGGGTGGCTCCTACATTGAAAACGAGCGACAAACCTTATTCATCCGGGGAGAAGGTCTAATAAAGTCAGAGGACGAGATAGGAGAAATTGTCATTAAGAATAGAGGAGGTATTCCCATACTCATCTCTGATGTGGGCAAGGTTCAAACAGGGAAGTCTGCCAGATTCGGGGCAGTTACGGCTGATGCCCAGGGAGAAGTGGTACTTGGCCAGGTGATGATGCTGAAAGGAGAAAACGCGGCAGCAGTAACTGAGAGGGTGAAGGAGAAGATGGCGGAAATAGAAACTGCCCTACCTGAAGGAGTAGTAATAGAACCTTTTCTGGATAGAACAGAACTGGTAAATAAAACCATCCGCACCGTAAGCACCAACTTGATAGAGGGAGGACTAATCGTCATTCTCATTCTGGTTCTCCTACTAGGGAATTTACGGGCCGGACTGATCGTAGCATCTGTAATCCCTCTTTCTATGCTATTTGCCGTGGGGATGATGAATGTCTTTGGCGTTACCGCCAACCTCATGAGCCTGGGTGCCATAGACTTCGGCTTGATAGTAGATGGTGCTGCCATCATTGTAGAGAGTATCGTTTTCCGTCTCGGTCAGGTACAGGGAAAGTTATCTCGCTCAGCCTTGAATGATGAAGTAATTACATCCAGTTCGAGGATACGGAAGTCTGCAGCCTTTGGTGAAATCATCATCCTTATTGTCTATCTACCTATTCTTTCTCTGGGAGGCATAGAAGGAAAAATGTTCCGTCCCATGGCGCTAACAGTGAGTTTTGCCATTCTGGGTGCCCTGATTCTTTCTCTTACTTATGTGCCTATGATGGCTTCCTGGGTACTGAAACAGCAAGAAAAGGAAAGCGCATTCTCAGAACGCTTTATGAACTTGTGGAGAAGGATGTATGAGCCGGCTCTTGCAGCGGCATTTAAGGTGAAAGCTGTCATTGTGGGAGCAGTGGTGGTGGTTTTTATAGGCAGCTTGATTCTGCTTTCCAGACTAGGAGCAGAGTTTATTCCTACGCTGGAAGAAGGTGATTTTGCCCTACATCAGATTCTCCCCCCCGGAAGTTCCCTTAAACAAAGTGTAGAGGTTTCTACCAAACTTCAAGGCATGCTTGCCTCAGAATTTAATGCGGTAGAGAAAGTGGTTACCAAGATAGGAACGGCTGAAATTCCTACGGACATCATGCCATTAGAGGCAGGAGACATTTATGTGATGTTAAAAGACCGGAATGAATGGGAAAAGGCCGATAACAGAGAAGAGATGTTTGAGGAGATGGAAAAAGTCATGAATGGGCTGCCAGGGATAAAGTATGAATTTACTCAGCCCATCCAGATGCTGTTTAATGAACTCATGACAGGGGTACGGCAGGACATAGCCATAAAGATCTTTGGAGAGGACATGGGCATTCTCCTTCAGAAAGGCAAGGAGGTAGAAAGACTACTTGGTACCATAGAAGGAGTTGGGGACATACAATTGGAGCAAGCATCTGGCTTACCCCAGATTCATGTTACCTACAAGCGAGACCAAATGGCTAGATATGGCCTCAGCCTTTCCGAAATCAATCTCCTGGTAAAAGCTGCATTTGCAGGGGCTAAGGCAGGTCTGATTTATGAGGGTGAAAAACGCTTTGATCTGGTGGTTAGGTTTGAGAGGGAGTATAGATCCACCCTGGATGCCATCAATAAGATATTAATCCCTCTGGAAAACGGCCAGCAGATCCCGCTGGAACATGTAGCAGAAGTGGGAATGAAGGAAGGCCCCATCCAGATTTCACATGAAGAAGGAAGAAGGCGTATTACCCTGGGAGTGAATGCCAGGAATAGAGATGTGGTATCCCTCGTAGAAGAAATTCAGCAACGGATATCTGCTGATGTTGAGCTACCTGCTGGGTATATCGTTTCCTATGGAGGCCAGTTTGAGAATTATGAGCAGGCGCGTACACGCTTACAGGCGGCTGTACCTCTCGCCTTAGGACTCATCTTCATTTTACTCTATTTCACCTTCAGATCTTTTGGACAGGCACTCCTGATTTTTATGGCAGTTCCTATGAGTGCTATAGGAGGGATTTTGAGCTTGTATGTAAGGGGCATGCCTTTCAGTATTTCAGCAGGAGTGGGCTTCATTGCCTTGTTTGGGGTGGCAGTCCTAAATGGGATCGTATTGGTGGGCTACTTTAATCAGCTCAAAGCAGAAGGAATAACTGATATCATGGAAAGAATCAAAAAAGGCACCAGTGTCAGACTGAGGCCAGTGCTACTCACAGCCATGGTAGCTTCTCTAGGTTTTCTCCCTATGGCATTATCTACTACAGCAGGTGCTGAGGTTCAGCGGCCTCTGGCTACAGTGGTGATAGGCGGATTATTGACAGCTACCTTACTGACCTTATTTGTAATCCCCATTCTCTATTACTACCTGGAGAATAGAGTAATGAAGTCTTCTAAAAAGGCGATGATGCTGGGACTATTATTTCTCTCTGGAAGCATGCTTCAGGCCCAGCAGGTACAAAAATCAGTATCATTAGAGGAAGCAGTGAAGCTGGCTGTAGAAACCTATCCTGGCCTAGAAGCCATGGAATGGCAGATAAAAGGAGCCGAAGCCAGACAGAAAACAGCCTGGAACCTACCCCAAACACAAGTTCAGTATAGAAGAGAAGAATGGGATGGCAATAGCCCAACTGGTATTCAGTCCATAGACTTTATCCAGTATATGTCTTTTCCCTCAGTGTATTCTTCCAGGAAGGAGATGTTTAAAGAGCAGCTCATTCTGGAGAAGAATAGGAAGGAGGTAGAAAGACAAAGGCTAACGGCACAGGTAGCTTCTTTCTACATAGATGCATGGGCTTCTCATGAGACCCTCAAAAAGTATTTTCAGCTAGATTCATTGTACCGGGGTATTGAGAAGGTAGCAGAAACCGGGCTGGAAGTAGGTGAGCAAGGGAAGATGTCTGTCCTGAGTAGCCAACTCGCCCGACAAGAGAACCTGTTGCACCTTCAGGAAGCGGAAGGACTTTCCAGAAGTGCTGACCAGTTACTCAATCTAGTGGCTCCTCTGGGAGATACCCTCATTGTGCCAGATGATGAGTTTGGATTAAAGCATCTGGCAGTATTGATAAAGCGGGATACCGCGCTTTCTCCCTCCGTACAGCTTGCCCTACAACAGAACCATGTAGATGAGGCCAATGTGAAGATTCAGAACCATATGCGATTACCTGGATTGATTGGCGGATTTTTCCTACAGCAGCTTGATGGGGAAAGTGGCTTCATGGGGTATCAGTTAGGGATGTCTGTTCCTCTCTGGGGAAGAACACAGAAAAATATAGCGGAGTCTGCTAATATGAATGCGCTTGCGAGTAAGTCCATGGTAGCTAATGAGCAACTCGTAGCCCAGCAAAAAATTCTTACGGCAACTAACAATTTAAGCAGCCTGGAGAAAAGACTGACTACGCTGCTGGAGCAGATAGTTCCAGCTCGACAAGAACTTCTTTCTCTGGCCCAAACTCAATATGCGCTTGGAGAGGTAGGCTTTAATGTGTACGAAGCACAGCTTGCCTCCTTCCTGGAAACAGATCTGATAGTTCTGAATACCCGAAAAGAAATCCTGCTATCCTACATCAATCTCTTATACCTACAAGGAAAACTCTAACATGAAATCACCTATATATATCACAGGCTTACTTCTCACAAGTCTCCTATGGCTATCCTGCGCTAATGACGCTCAGCACAGGTCTGCCCCAAATGAAATAGCAGCGTTAACTGCTGAGGTAGATCAGGTCGAAGAAAATGAAGAATACGTCCGCCTCACCAAAGCTCAGGCTGAGAAGATTGGCTTAAGCTTAGGACAGATGGAATTAAAGGACCTTACCGGATCAGTACCCATCAGAGGGAAACTGGATGTACCTGCTAAAAATGAGGCTAAAGTAAGTGCCATCATTCCTGCCATTGTAGCGGAGATTTACCCTGAACCGGGTATTTATGTGAAAAAAGGACAAAAGCTGGCCATGCTTCAGGATCTACAAATTGTAGATCTACAGGAAAAATACCTTACGCTCAAAGCTGAGTTAGGGATGCGGGAGAAGGAAGTGGAACGGCAAAAGGCGCTACAGATTGAAAAAATCAATGCCACCAAAACGTTGGAACAGGAAGAGGCCATGCTAGCCCAGACCATGGCTTCTCTCAAGAGTGTAAAGGTAAAGCTTTCCCTTTTGGGAATTAATGCGGAGAAGTTGGATGCTGATAATATTCAACCGGGGATTTATGTCCGAGCTCCCATTAACGGCTATCTAAATTCTATTCACCTGAACATAGGAGAGAAGGTGATGCCGGAAAAGGTCCTATTCCGGATTGTGAACACAGGTCACATACATGCAGATCTTTTGGTGTATGAGAAGGACATAGATAAGATCAAACTTGACCAAAAGATCAGTGTGTTTCTTCAGTCTGCACCCACGGTATTCTACAATGCATATGTATTTGCGATAGGAAGAAGGATGGATGATGAACAAAGGGCCATTTTGGTACATGCAGAGATAGACAATGATGATGGAAAGTTGGTCCCTGGTATGTATGTAGAGGGAAGAATAGAGACTTCCCAGGAGAAAGGGTTAACCATACCTGAAAAGGCGGTGGTCTCGGCCCGTAACCTGGACTTCATCTTTTGGCAGCAGGAAGAACAAGAAGATGAGATGGTCTTTAAGCGTGTACCCGTCATCAGGGAATTAGCAGATGCTGGGTATGTGGAGATTTCTCCCATGGAGAATTTACCGGAAGACGCAAATATAGTGGTGGAAGGAAGCTTTTATCTACTGGCAGAAAGCCTGAAAAATAGTGGGGGAGGAGAAGATGACCACTAATTAGAAGTGATGGCGATCCAGGAGAGAATCACGCAATAAATTAGCTCCGGGTTTAAACCCGGAGCTAATTTGTTTTATGTATAAAGGAGATGTTTATCCTACTTAGCAGATCCTAGCTTTACGCCCACAGAAGCATAGAAACTGCGAATGGTCGCAGGAATGATGCCCGGACCTGGATAACTTTCTGCCCTTCTGGTAAAGTAGCGTTCATCAGTAAGGTTATTGGCTCCCAAAGAGATCTTAAAACGCTGAAGCTGGTATTCTACCGAAAAATCCATGACTGTGTAAGCAGGGATAATGCCTGTCAGGGCATTTGGGTTAAAGGTAGAATTGGTCGCATCTGAGAACTGCTCACTAAGATGAGAGACCTGCAGGGTACTTTTGACATTTTTCCATCTATAGTTCAGCCCTGATCTCAGCATGACATTAGGGACATATTCCACTTTACGTCCCCTGATAGCCGAGATATCAGAAGAAATATAGGTAGCCTCGGTAGCAGATAAATTGAGAAAGAAGAACAGCTTTGCGTAGTCCGACTTGGCATGGAATAGATTAAAGAGGTCTACCTCAGCAAATAATTCCATACCCACATGTCGTGAGTTCCCAATGTTAGTTCTGAATAGGGTAGTGCTACCAGGAAGTTCATACTGACCTATTCTATCATTGTATCGCAATACAAATGCACTTACATCCAAATTGACCAAGTCCCAAAGCGTACCTCTAAGGCCAATATCCATATTAAACCCATTCTCATCAGTAATCAGGCTATCTAACTGGAAATTAGGGTTGACTACCCGTAAATCACTGAAGGTGATGGAACGGAAATTACGGGCGAAGTTGGTATATAAGTGTAGGTCGTCATTCAGGTAGTAGCTGGCACCCACACCAAGGAGGGGCACTGTGCGTGTGGTAGAAGATGTGTCAAAATTTACGGTTGAAGAAACCAGATTCCCGGCGAAGTCAAAGCGATTACGCTTCCAGATCCCCTCGGAATCTGTACGTATATGATCTAGCCTGAATCCGGCTGTAATGCTAAGTTTAGGGCTAAGGTAGGTCAGATTCTCAAGGAAAACAGCGTAGTTCTCACTGGGAAACTCATAATCAAATTCCTCTGGATCTTCTGGGTTTAGAAATCTGAAGTCAGGATCATTGTTGGCACTGGCTTCTCCTTGCCTACGGTCAGTAGACCCATTGTAGTATCGGGTACCTACCACCAAGGCTGATTTTTTCTCTGCCAGTTTATATCTGTGAAGTAGTCTGGCTTCCATACCGAAGTTGGCAAACTCATCTCTGATCAGCGTCCTGTTGGCACGAGGGTTATCAGGTACGCCTATCTGTTCCAGGTTTCCCAATGCATCCCTGCTGGAAATAAGGCCAAAGCTCCTGATGTTAAGTTGGGTGTTAGTAGAGAACCTATAATCCAGGGTGGCAGCCATCAGGTTCCAGTTTACGCTAAACCAGTTTCTAGCACGATTAGACTGGGTGAGGTCCTCATTGTTAAACTGTCCATCAGTTAGTCCGCCGGGTTGCTGGGCTTCATAGGAGAGGTAAGAATATTCCAGTCCAAGCTTGAGCTTATCATTTACCTGGTACCCTATCCGCCCAAAGGCCGTCTGAGCATCAAAGCCGGAATTTTCCCTCCAGCCATCCCCTGTCCGGTACTGGTAGTAGCCGTAGTAATCTATTCGATCATTTCTACCTCCTACACTGATGAAGGAATTCAGTAATCCAAAAGAACCCACTGCCTGTTCTGCATTTAGTTCGAATGCTCTGTCTGGTGCCTCCTTTAGCTTAAAGTTGAGCATACCTCCAAACTGAGTTCCGTACTGTAGGGAAGCGGCTCCTCTTACCACTTCTATTCTGTCAATGGCTTGCATGGCCGGCATATAGTAGCTTTCAGGATAGCCCAGAGCATCAGCACTCATGTCATAGCCATTTTGGCGGGTGTTAAAATTGGCCGTACGGCTAGGGCCCAGGCCGCGGGCCGCTATATCAAGCTGAAGGCCTGCAAAATCACTCTCCCAAATGTTCAAGCCTGGAACCTTGGCAAATACTTGTCTGGCAGTATTGGCCACTTTATTAGCGGCAAAGTCATCCAACACGATTACCTCATTTTTCTTGGCTTCATAAATCCCGAAACCGTCTACAGACTTGAGTCGGGTAATGCCCGTGGTACGCTTTTGTGCTACAATTTCTACTGCTTCCAGCTCACTGGATAATTCTACCAGGTAGAAGTTGAGCTCTGTATTTTTCTCCAGTTTTATGTTCTGAACGGAGGATTGCATCCCCAGGCTAAAGGCTTCAAATCTATGCATTCCTTCAGGAAGGGAAACTTCAAAATAGCCGTCTCTATTGGTTTCAATAAACCTGTTAGAAGCCTGAATCAGAACCTTGGCTTCTTCAAATGGAGTGTTAGACTGTGCAGATAGAACTTTACCGTAGACCGTATAACGTTGGGCAATTAGGGGACTGGATAAGCAGAGAGTCAGTAGTAAAAGCAGGGTGTTCTTCATCATTCTTTGGTTTCCGAAAAAGGGAGAATCCAATCTTTGGGAGTCCACTTATCCGTTTTGGTTGTTAAATCCACATCGGGATCAATGAGAAGCTGGGCTGGTCTTGCATTTAGCGTTACCCAAACTTCCGCGCGTACTTTGGGATCTTCCATCCCTTCCTTAGCATAGTACTCCTTTAAATACTGGGCAAACTGAAGAATAAGGTCAGGCTGCATGGCCATCTGCTTTTCCTGATGAGCATTCAGGAACTGATGATTAATGACTGAACCTTCTCTTCCATTCTCACCGTCCTTTACATAGAAAGTAGCAGTACCGGCTTTTTCCATGAGCATCACTCGCCATGAGAAACGATATCCCTCTTCAGTCCAGAAAAGATTTCCCGGATACAGCAAATATCGCCAGGGGAATGCTAACTGAAAAAGGAAGAAAATGATTAGAAAAGGAAAAACCAGCCTAGGGCTTGCTTGAATGCTATTCTTAGCAGAAGATTCTGAGTTTATCGTTGGGCTTTGGAGAAACTCTTTCAGGAAGGCCAAGAAACGTTCATGAGCCTCTGCTGAGAAGAAAATGGTGACCCCCAGAATCATTACCATAGGAAATACCCCTATCTGAAATAGAATCCCGGTTAGCGTATGAAACACTACGACTGCCGCAAAGGATAACCATCGGGTTTGCTTAATCAACAGTCCTACCACAATAAAGGTATCAAATAGCATCCCCATCCAGCTGAACAGGTAAGCTGTAGTTTTAAATTTAAAGATCCCCCCTATGATGGGTACGCTGGTTTTAGCGGGTAGCCAGATGGAGAGAGGTAGTGCCTGAAAAAGCCAGTCATAATTTAGTTTGGCTAGCCCGGCATACACATAGACGATGGCTATTTGTAGCTTGAAGATGTCTATGCTCCAACGGTTCACCATTTTTTGATGTATCCTGGGATTGAGGAGTACATCTACAGAGAAGTCTCTATTGGCAGGTACCCATATCATCAGAAAGGAAACTATGCTGACGAAGTAGTAGTGGTTCAGGTAATAGGTGATGTCTATCAGCTCCACATATGAGAAACAGAGAAAGAATACGACTATACTGATCCTGTAATACCATCCAAAAATGATCCCAACACAGGCCAGGGCCATAATGCCAAAGATCAGATACATGCCCAAGCGGGGTAGGGGGGCTATCCAGTCAAAGCCAAAATAACTGAAATGAAGAGTGGGATCCACTAACTGGGTATCTACCCAACCCATCCATATGTATCTGAGCGTGCTAACAAGCATGGCCAGCCCGAAGGCCATGCGAAAAGTCACCAAAGGAGCAATCGAAATCGGTTGCTCCAGGTAATGTGTGAATCTTTGATATAGGGTTTCTCTAGTCGTCAATGAGTATGATCCTAATCTCCATCACCAGAGTTGAAGGTGATGCTAATGCCAAGTAAAGAACTCATAGAGCTCTTAAAGTTGGCAGTGTTAGCCTGTAGCTCATCTCTGAGTACTTCCAGTTCGCTTGCACTTACGTTATCTGACAGCGGGCCTTGTGGAAGGGCCGTAATAGCATTGTCAATTTTGCTAATAGCATCCTTCGTGCTTGCTACCAGAGCAGGACCTCCTTCAACAGATTCCAGGTAAGCTTGAAAGCCAATGATGGATCTTCCGTTTCTGGACCTACCCATCCATATATTTTTAGAGTTTGCAAAATGCTCCTGTATAAGTTCTCTTGAGATTCCGCTGTAAAAGGCCTCTACCAAAGAACCGTCAGCACTTTCTTGCCCGGCAGAAAGACCAGCAGGTAATTCTACCTTAAAGTTCTTGATGTTTTCGTAGTCCTTCACAAACTCATTGTAGTAGAGAGAAATGGAGCTTCCCGCAGAGGTGCCATTGCTATTGACAAACTGGGTCAGATAGGTAGAACTCCACTCGTCCACAATGCCATCAAAGGTATCTTTCAGCTCCTGTACGATCAGAAGTAAGTAGTCTTTTCTTTCCTGATCAAAGCTGGCTATGATTTCTGTGTCAGACACACCATTTCTGTAAATCAGGTATTCTACGGCATAGAAACCTCTGACATCTCTATCAAAGCTATTTGCCAGATCAAAGTCTGTAGCCAGGATGTTTCTTTCTACTTTTTCTTCACTGATAGGAAATACCCCCAAGACGGATGCATAAGGTCCTAGCAGTAGTTCGGCAGGTCCAAACCCAAAGGCGGAGCAATGCTGGTGATCCTTGGCTGCTTGAACCCATGCGGTCCTCAGAGCTACAAGATTTTCTTCATTAGCTGTTTGAGTAAAGGTGGTAGCAGCATTTGACAGATTGGTAACGCTTGCCTGCAGCGACTCAAAGTTAGGAATGATGAGGTTATTGGCTACGCTTTCCAGCATAGCACTCCTATCAAAGCCTGGATCTACAGGATCTTCATTATCCTCGCAAGAGACAAAACCCAGAGCAGAAATTAAGCTGAATAGCATAATCCCTACGATATTTCTGATGCTGAATGTATAGGTGGTTTTCATCCTGGTAATAATTGGGTGAAAGCTTGCTGTCTTGACAGCAAGCTTTCAATTAACATATGATATTGAGAATGTTAGGGATTATTGTTGACATAGAATCCTGTTACTTCTCAATATCATATGTTAATTGAAAGCTTGCTGT
>JBCBKZ010000580.1:0-4063 GCA_038520955.1 Bacteroidota bacterium
CCACTCCAGTCTGAGGCTCAAATTCAAGGTTCTGGATAGGAGGGTAGTTTCTGATCCTATGACGGCTCCCTGACTAGCCTGATCAGAGGCCGGAATGGAGTAGGTATACTGGAGGTATTTGATATTGGTGCGGTTGAAGAGGTTATATACATTGGCCCCGAAACGTGCATTGATTCCTTTGATGGGGATTCCGTAACTGATTCCCAGATCCGTTCTGTGGTAGTCAGGAATCCTTCTGATACGGTCATTGGGGTTGATGAATATCCTTTCCTGCCTATCTGTCAATAGAGAGAAGTCCGAATAAGGCCTTCCACTTGCAAAGGTGTGTCCCAGGTCCAGGCGGAACTCCTTCCAGTTGAATTGATTAACGAAAGAAAGCTGGTGCCTCCTGTCATTAGGAGAGGCGTAGGTGGTGTTGTCCGCTATCTCAGGAAATTCGTTGGTGGTTCTACTGAGGGTATAAGACAGGAAGCCCTGATACATATCCAGGTCCAGATTTAGGAGGAGGTCTACTCCTATGGACTGACCCGTACCTACAAATGTCTGGAAAGGTGTTTGTGCAACAGCACTTAGTCGGTCTTTTCTGAATCCGGGAATGACCTGGGCATTCTCAATGACATTATCCATATCCTTCAGGTAGGCTTCTACATCCAGGGTCCAGGGCCCTTTTCTAAAGGTAGTTCCCAGCATAAAGGTGGTAGATTTGCCTATAGGGAAATCTACCTCATCAGCTAAAAGCCAGAAGGCTACACTTTGGCCCAATCTGTTTTCATGTATGCTTTGTCGCACAAACTGATAATTCTGACTGAGGGCAGCCTTAATGCTTACAAAATCATTGAGATTGTACTTTCCGGTAATCCTGGGCACCCAATACCATCTCCCAGCCGGTTCATAATAGGTAATTCTGTTGCCCAGGCTGAGCTCCCATTTATAAGATTGCCTGATCACATAGCGTGCAAATCCATGATACTCGTTGGCCAGTAAGCCACCCTTTAGGGTAGTATCTAACTCTGTTTTGAAGAAGTAGAGGTTGTCATGCTGCGTGATTCCACTTCCAAATTCCAGTAAATCGTCCTGCCCACTTTGGTAGTTGAAAGACACATTCCCACCCACATCTACTATGGAGTTTTTACGTTCATTAGTGAAGATATCCAGTTTCTGCTGGAACAAGCTTGTCTGACTCAGACTGGAGAAAATCCTTGAATCATTCTCATAAGAGGTGAAAAATATTCTGGAGTTAATGCTCCAGTCGGGATTTAGCTTAAGACTAAGGTTAATAGCAGCTCCCTCATTGGTCCAGCCCTCGAGGTTCTCAAAAATCTCTACATTCCTTTCAGGACTATTTCTGAGTCGGGTACGGTACTCAAGGTTGTAGGAGTTCTCAAAATCATCCTGAGATCGGAAGTAATTGAAGCTAAGCTCAGTTTGGTCTGAGGGTTTGAGAATCAGCTTGGCGTTAATGTCATTGAATTGATATATGGGCTCATTATTGATCAATCTCTCTCTGCTATCTTCCTGAAAGTCGGTAATGTTCAGAGAAGTATTATTGCCTCCAAACTGCTGAAAAAGGGCAGACTGCGCCGCATTCTGGTAAGTGGTTCTTCCTCCTAAGACCAGGGCTGCTTTATTGCCAAGGGGAAATCCAAGTTGGAGAGAGGAGGTAAGGGTATTCATGTCCAACTTCCCGGTAAATCCGCTCACATCCTCTTCAGATCTCAGGAGAACCATTCCTCCAGTTTTTCCTCCATATTCTATGGGAAGGGTATTCTTATGGAGTTCTATCTCATTGATATAGTCGCTGTTGATTCCACTGAAAATGCCATAGAAGTGAGAAGCATGATAAAGGGGAATGCCGTCCAGAACGATGAGGGTTTCACTTCCTTCACTTCCCCTTATACTAATTTCTGCAGAGGCATCATCGGCTGAGAAAATCCCTGGTAACTGTTGGATATTTCTGAGGATGTCACTTCCAAAAAGACCAGGACTCAAAGCTTGTCGAATGCCTCTCTCAGTCATCTTGATCTGGTTGGAGGGAATAAAGGGAGGTACATGTTCTTCAATGGAAATGGGGGTGATGCTCAGAGGTTTCCCTTTTAAGGCTATCTGAGGATCAGCCTTGAGCCTTTGTACACTTCTACTTACAGTTTTGTATCCCAGGGAGCGTATAATGATGTCCTCTTTTATATCTGAAGAAGGAATAGTAAGGGTGAATACACCCGCTTCATTGGTTAAGGTCCCTATTTTTTTCTCAGGAAGATAGACGGCCACCTGACTTAGAGGGAGGTCGTTTCCTTCATCCGTAACTACTCCACTAATCTGGATAAAGGAAGGGGCGGCCTGGTAATTTTCTCTTACCTGAAGGAGAATTTGATCTTTTTTCAGCAGGAAGGTAATCCCCGTTTGGTCAAACAAGCGGCTAAGAAAGTTTTTAAGCTGGGAGTCTTTGACTGTTTTAGGAGAGAGCAAAACCCTTTCCAGTGCTGAAGTAGGGTAGGAGAATGAAATCCCGTATTCATCAGACAGATCATTGACGATCTGTAGGGCATTTGTTTCCTTATATATTGTCAAGACATACTTATCTGAGGTCTGGCCCTGAGTCATTAGGGCCAGACAAGTAAGTCCGACAAATAGGGCGAAACGTAACACCTCTCTCATGAAATCCTACTGTTCTAGTTCAGTTATGGTAACCATCTTAGACTTAAGGTCTACATCATAATCCAGGCTCATGGAATAACAAACATTCTCCAGGGCGTCTTTCAGGCTTCTTCCACTAAAGAATCCACTGTAGAGAGAATCTTTAGAGGGGGTATTTACGACTACTGTTACGCCAAACTGCCTTTCAATTTCTTTAAAGGCCTCCGAAACAGGCTCATCTTTAAAGGAATATACATCATCCATCCAACCGTTTGAGTTCCTGTTTCTGATAGAATCCTTGATCAGGGTTCCTTTCAGGTCCAGATAGGCATACTCTTCAGGATTAAGAATGACCTTTTGCTTTTGGTGTGCTACTTCCACCTTTCCGGTATAGCAGGCTACCTTCAGTCTGTCTTCTCTCTGGAATACATTAAAGCTGGTCCCTAATACTCTTACTTCTCCCTGATCTGTGTTTACCCTAAAGGGACTTCCTTCAGTAACTTCAAAGAAGGCTTCTCCTTCCAGGAATAAGGTTCTGTTGCTACTCCAGTTAGTTGTATCCAGTACCAGAGTACTAGCTGCATTCAGGGTAACTACTGACTGGTCCGGTAAAGGATAGTCCAGATGAATAGAGTCCAGGGTCTCTATTTTTATGTTATCCGAACTGACAAAGACAAACGTGAAAATGGCTAACAGGACTGCTGCTGCAGCTATTCCCAGTCCGGGGATTAGGAACCTGTTCTTGGCCTTTTCTTCCTTCTTCTCTTTGGGTTTTTCAGGTGCTGGAACCTTGGCCTTAGGAGGACTAAAGGGCTTGATTTTAGCCGTTTCCGTAGTGGCCTCAGGAGTTACCTTAGGAATGACTACCTCAGTCTTTTCTTCCATGACTACAGGCTTTTCTACTGTGGGCTTCTCCACTATGGTTTGAGTATTACCACTTACAGCCTGATCAATTTTCTCCCAAAGCGCCTTTGTGTTGATACTGCCTACCTCTGGCTGCTTGAATACCATGGCCTGAACAAGTGTTTTTGCCTGCTGAATATCTTCGATCTTGTCCGGATTCTGGGCCAGCCAGGTGGTCCAAAGCTCCTTATCCTGGGGGGCATTCCCTTTGACCCAGTTGATGAAGGATGGATCAGCTGCAAAATCTGTTACTTTATATGTTTTGTATTGGTCCTTCATGATACATGAGGATTAATTGTTGCCAAATAATTCGTCTAGATATTGGGCTCTTGTCAGTCTTCCGTAGGCATTAATGCATCCGGATTCTCCACTATTCATCATACTGACACAGGTCCCATTTGTATTCGTTGTATTCAAGTGTGGTCTTCCCAGGAAACAGTGTCCTAACTCATGGAATACCACAAATTCTCTTTCATATGTATCGGATCTACTCCAGTACTCATTATCTATGCTTACCACTGGAGGC
>JBCBKZ010000581.1:0-4063 GCA_038520955.1 Bacteroidota bacterium
TTTCTGTAGGGGTGGATTTATCCACCCTTGAAATCCTTCTGCAGCGGTACTTCGAGAGCCTTAGCATAAAAAGCAGCTAACATTGTTTCATTATGAGCCTACCATGTGAATGGTGGGTAACAAGAAAATGATTACGAAATAAACCTATGAAAGTTAAGGGTCCATAAAAGGTGCCCCAGATAAGGTCGTTGAGGCTCTCGAAACGACATAGTTTTGTGGGACATTTTGTGGCTTCGAGAACCTCAGCCACCTTCTTCCTTAGAGCTTTTTTTCCTTAATTTCAGACAGCAGAGAATACCCTTCAAAGGGGATGGTGCATGTGCGAAGGGGTTATAAAAAAGGGCGGAAAATTTCCGCCCTGTATCGCATTTTATGCTAGCATCTACTAGTTCACAGAAGAACCTGCATTAGGGTCTGTGTCTGGGCTTACGAGGTGGAGGATGCCTTCACTATCCTCTGCAAACAGGAGCATGCCCTGGGACTCTACACCTCTGATGGTTCTAGGCTTAAGATTCACCAAAACAGGGACCTGCTTGCCTACCATCTCTTCAGGTTTGAAGAATTCTGCTACGCCGGAAACAATGGTTCTCACATCCAGTCCAGTATCTACCTTGAACTTTAGTAGCTTCTTGGTTTTAGGGACCTTTTCGGCTTCCAGGATGGTGCCTACACGGATGTCCATTTTCTGGAAATCATCAAAGGTGATTTCCTCTTTAGCGGGTGCTACGTTTACCGCAGCGTCTTCTTTTGTTCCCAATTTTCCTATTTGTTGCTCGATTAAATCATCGTCTATTTTCTCGAATAATAGAGGTGCCTTCCCTTCATTAAAGAGGGTATGTCCTCCGGTCACCAATACATTGGCGGCGGCGTCATCCCACTTCCAGCTTTTATCCTGAATCCTTAGTAGCTCAAAGATTTTCTCCGCTGTTCTCGGCAGGAATGGCTGTGCGATGATGCCTATCTTAGCCAATACCTGCGTAATGGTGAACATGACCGGAGCTACTTTTTCTGGCTCAGATTTCCATAGCTTCCAGGGCTCCTTATCTGTCAGGTATTTGTTCCCCTCTCTGGCGATGCTAATAAAATCTGTCAGCGCATCTCTAAATCTGAAGCTTTCTATGTTTTGCTCTGAAGAGAGAATGTGTTTCTGAATATTCTGGAATAGCTCTTTCTCCGCGTCAAAGTCTGAAGAATTAGCCTCAGCATTCTCTGCCAACTCGTTCAGGAAAGCTGATAGATCTGCTACTTCTGGCACTACGCCCTCATAGTATTTCTGGGTAAGCACGATCACTCTGTTTACCAGGTTCCCCAGAATGGCCACCAGCTCATTGTTGTTCTTGGCCTGATAGTCTTTCCAGGTAAACTCACTGTCCTTATTCTCAGGGAGAATGGTTCCCAGCACATACCTAAGCACATCCTCTTTGCCGGGCAGGTCCTCCAGGTACTCATGCACCCAAACTGCCCAGTTTCTCGAGGTAGACAGCTTGTCTCCCTCCAGGTTGAGGAACTCATTGGCGGGTACGTTATCAGGAACCAGATAGCCCTCAACTGCATTCAGGATAGAGGGGAAGATGATACAGTGAAACACGATATTATCCTTCCCTATGAAGTGCAGTAGGCGAGAATTGTCTTCTTCCTTCTCCTGCTTCTTCCAGTAAAGCTCCCAGTCTTTCCCATTGTCTAGAGCCCACTGCTTGGTAGCTGAGATATACCCTATAGGGGCATCCAGCCATACATACATTTTCTTTCCGGTAGCTTCAGGTAGAGGGACATCTACCCCCCAGTCCAGGTCTCGTGTCATAGACCTTGGATGTAGGCCTGCCTTCAGCCAGGAAGCACACTGCCCATAGACATTATTTTTCCACTGGCCTTTTTTCCCTTCCAATAGCCACTCTTCCAGCCATGGCTGATATTTATCTAGTGGCAGGTACCAATGTTTGGTTTTTTTGAGAACGGGTGTTTTTCCGCTGAGGGTAGATTTGGGATCTATAAGTTCGGTCGCATTCAGGGAAGATCCGCAGTTTTCACACTGGTCTCCATAGGCATGTTGGTGATCACATACAGGACAGGTCCCCGTTACATAGCGATCCGCTAGAAACTGCTTGTATTCCTCATCATACAGTTGTTCGGTTTCTTTCAGAATAAATTCCCCTTTGTCATTTAGGATGGTGAAAAACTCCTGGGAGGTTTTGTGGTGGATAGGTTCGGTGGTACGGTGATAAATATCAAAGCCTATCCCAAAGCGCTCGAAGGTTTCCTTGATGGAGGTATGGTACCTGTCTACTATGGCTTGGGGAGTGGTATTCTCTTTCTTAGCTCTCAACGTAATGGCAGCCCCGTGCTCATCACTTCCACATACAAAGAGGACTTCTCTTTCCTTCAGTCTGAGAAAGCGGACGTATATATCAGCTGGTAGGTAGGCTCCTGCTATGTGCCCTATGTGTAGGGGCCCATTTGCATAGGGGAGAGCAGCTGTGATGGTATATCTTTTGGGTAACTTATTCATGGCGGCAAAATAACTAAGACCAAGTTTGAAACGCTAATTTCCTTATCAAATCCTGATGTAAGGAAGGGAGTCTGACCTGATTTTTTCTCCATAGCTCGCTATTCTTCCATACATTAGGTAACCTGTACACTTAACTCATGCTTGAATACTGTTCTCTCTGAGAGAAACTTGTATGAGTAAAAAAGCATAAGTTTACATAGGAATTGCCTGAGAAAGTGTAGGGTCTTTTTGAATCAGGTGGTTGAAAGGAGTAACACATCAGGAGATTCTTCATACATTACCCCTAAAAACTTGTTCTATGAACCTCTTATTTGCCTTTCTGTTTAGTGTGCTCTTCGCACCTGTTAATGACTATACCGTTTTGGCTGACCAGGCCAAGGTAGGCTTCACCATCAAAAATGCGGGATTTAAAGTAAATGGTTCCATGAAGGGGCTAGATGGAAACATCTCCTTCAATTCTGATGCACTCGACCAAAGTAAAATCTCCCTTTCTGTAGCCACTGCTACTGTGGATACCTACAATAAAACCCGTGATAAGCACCTAAGAGCGGAAGATTATTTTGAGGTAGAGAAATACCCTACCATTACCTTTACTTCTACCAGCATTAAAAAAAGTGCTAGTGGATATCTGGTAAAGGGAACATTTAAGGTGAAGAATACTGCTAAAGAGGTAGAGATCCCATTTACTTTTCAGCAAAACGTATTCAAAGGATCTTTCTCCATTAACAGAATAGAATATGGAGTTGGAAAGAAAAGCTGGATCATGGATAAAACCGTGAACATCACTTTTCAGATTCCGGTTCAAAGGTAATGGCTTACCTTTTTTCTCCCATTCCAATATTTATGCTAACGTACAAACTCTGTGGAGTCATACTGACCGTATTTTCAGATGGGAAGGGCGTTAGTTCCCAGCTAGAAGCTGGTGCAAAGCTATAGCCTACGGCAAAACCGACTAGGGTGAAAAATTTGTTTGGCTTGGCTCTGTCCTCCTCATCTCTTACATCAGGGAGCCTGGAGAGCTTGTCCATATGGAGAGAAATCCCATATTGTAGACCGGTCTTGCTAACCGTATCAAAAAAGTCTGTGGTAAGCTCCTTGGTACGTAGGCGAATGAGTCCTCCCCCGAAGTTAGCTCTGGGGTAGAATGACCAGCCTTCATCAGACTGATAGACTTCATAGGCCAGAAAACCTTCGAAAGAATAATACTGGGTGTTTACGGCTTTCTGATTGAAGAGAGGCTGTCCGTTAAAATAGCCAGAGCGCCTCATCATATAAAGATTAGAAGTAAGTCCGAATCCTATACGATCACTAAAGCGTGACCAACCTATCCCCAGGCTGGTATAATGATTTTTGAGAGGTTGGAACTCCTGGCTGGACAGTGTTTCATTTAAGGCTGAGTGATCTATCCAGGAATTGGAAAAACTGAACCAATATGCCTGTCTGGTATCCAGCTTTTGTGAAAAAGCCTGGAGAGAAACCAGGAAAAACACCAAGAGCGTGATCCGCTTACAACTCATAGTTTTTCAATTTATAGAGGGTATTTCTACTTACTATTCA
>JBCBKZ010000582.1:0-4060 GCA_038520955.1 Bacteroidota bacterium
AAGCAGATGTGCTGTTAGTAGAAATCCCCTTCCAGGTAGAAGAAATTCAGTCTTTTGAGAATGCTTCCGACTTCAAGTATTATGAAAGCCATCCCCTGGAGTATCTTCTGAAAATGCTAAAGGAAGACAGTATTTCCTACCAGTTGTCTTTTGTACTGGAGAATCCTCAACGTAAATCCACGGATCAGGTAAATCTGGGAGACTATTTTTCTGAGATCTCGGGAATACTCCTGAGGAGTAATTCTTATCAACCTTTTCGAGTCTCTTTTTATGGGGAATTTTTTCAGGATCAGGAATCCATTTTGGCCCTTAATAAATTTGTGGAACAGGTAAGAGAAGCTATTCCCTCCATAAAAGGAAGTATCTACTATGGGGTGCAGGCAGAAATGCTGGATGAAACTTTTGAGTGGGAAGTGCCAGACGGAATTGCCCTGGTCTATGTCCCGGGATCTTTTGATGGGAAAGCCAAGCACTATTATGACCTTAATAGCAGAATAGGCAAGATGGCCATAGAGAAAGAAAAGCCCTTGATGATTCTACGAACTAATTTGTTGGGTGATAAAAAGTATAAGGAGTTTCTTCTACAGCTTTCTTACTGGCCAAAGGAGGTTCAACTAGCGGGGATTAACTTAAATACACTTTATTGTGAGACAGCTTTCCTGGATGAGGAAAGCCCTTTTGCCTTAGCAAAGGAATTTAGCTTAAAACGATACCTGCAAAACAGGTAAAACTATATGGCAAGGAAGGTCTTATTTATTCGCTTTAGTTCCATAGGAGACATCGTACTGACGAGTCCTGTGGTGAGGAGCCTTGCCACGGAGGAACCTGAAACCAGTATTCACTACCTCACCAAGCCTGCCTTTGCCTCCATTCTCCAGACTAATCCTCACATCAGCAAAGTCCACACCCTCAAGCCAAAGTTGATAGACAGCATACAGGAGCTGAAAGGGGAGAAGTTTGACCTCATCCTGGACCTTCACCACAACTTAAGGACCTCCATAGTCAAGACGTTCCTTGGCGTAAAAAGCTATTCCTTCCCCAAAGGGAATTGGGAGAAGTATCAGATGGTCAAGTGGAAGAAAAGGGACATAGCCCTTCCACATGTAGTAGATCGCTATGCTGAGGTGTTAAAACCCGTGGGAGTTTCTTTGGATGAAAAGGGGTTGGACTTCTTTGTTTCTCAGGAAGAAAAGGAGAAAGCTCAGGATTTCCTTCAGGAGAATGGCTTCCTGGCCCATGAGAGCTTTGTCGCTATAGTCATAGGGGCTAAGCATGTCACCAAAAGGTGGCCCAATGCGCAAATCATTAAACTCATTAAGGAAATTCAGCAGCCAGTCATCCTGATAGGAGGGAAGGGAGAAATGAAGGATGCGGAAGAAATTCTGAATGCTGTGGATGGACCCATTCTTTCAGCTGTAGGAAGAACTAACTTACAAGTATCTGCAGCCCTTCTGGAGAAAGCCCAAGTGGTGGTTACGCCTGATACGGGTATGATGCACATAGCAGCTGCTTTGCAGAAGCCCATTGTCAGCATCTGGGGAAATACGGTACCTGAGTTTGGGATGTTTCCCTACAAGACGCAGCATGAGTTTCTGGAAGTAAAGAACCTGGAATGCAGGCCTTGTTCCAAGATAGGCTTTGATAGGTGTCCTAAAGGCCACTTTAGGTGCATGATGGGAAATACGCCTGAAAAGGTTCAAGCGGCGGTGAATAAGCTACTTTCCTAAATTCTAATACTACCTACGCACCTTGGGACAGGCACACTTCTTAGGCATTTTCACGAAATGGTAACTCACGCCTAGTCTGGTTTGGATTCCCCACTCATTTTCTGGGAAGAGTAGGTACCTGCTCTCGGGGGCCAGCTCATGACTGGTCTGAAGAAAGTAGGCATCCACTTCTGCGGAAAGAGAGAGATTCTTACTGAAGAAATAGGCTAGTTTTCCACCTATTGAGGCACCCCAGTTGGTGTAGTCATACGACCCACTGAAGTCAGTATTGTTGGTGAAGGTACCCTGATCTGTGATGCTTCCGCTATTGTAGATCACCTTTGCTTGCCCGGCTATCATCCAGGTATACACATGATATTTGCGCTCATATACCAGCTTAAAGTCCAGGTCCTTCTTTTCTCCCGAATAAGCACTCAGTTCAGTTAAATCGTTAGAGAAGATCAGGTCTGTATTCCTTCTCCCAAACTCCAGTCCCACACCATTCTCCAGATCTATGTGGTACATGTAGCGTAGACCGCTTAGAGGAGTGAAAGCCACCGTCCCATCAATGGAATTGGAAATCGAAGGGTTGGTATGGGCATTAAACAAGAATGCTTGTACCTCATGCGATTGAGGCGCATAATAGGGTTTCTGCGCCATTACCTGGCTGCTAAGTCCAACTAGCAAGAGAAAAAACAAGCATTGTCTCATGATCAGGCTATTTGTTTAATCGTTGGAGTTGATGCCGGTGGATCAGGCAATAAATCTCTAGCGTCAGCCGCCTTCTCTTTAGAAACGGCAAGATCTATTACTTCTGTCATTTTTTCTACAAAATGTACTTCCAGACCCTTCAGGTATTCCTCCTTTATTTCACTCACGTCCTTTTCGTTCTCCTTACTCATGATGAGGGTCTTGATCCCCGCTCTTACCGCTGCCAGTACCTTCTCCTTAATTCCACCTACAGGGAGAACCTTTCCTCTCAGGGTGATCTCTCCTGTCATAGCCAAAGAAGGTTTTACTAGTCTCTGCCCAAAGAGAGAAGTCAGGGAGGTTAGCATGGTAATACCGGCTGAAGGACCATCTTTAGGAATAGCTCCTGCAGGTATGTGTATATGCACGTCCCACTTCTTGAAGACATCATGCTCTATCCCAAACTTGTGGCAGTTAGACTTCAAATAGGTGAAGGCCAGCGTAGCTGATTCCTTCATTACATCTCCCAGCTGTCCCGTCATGCTCAATTTCCCACTACCGGGCGTAAGGGTAGATTCTATGAAAAGAATTTCGCCTCCTACAGCCGTCCATGCCAGTCCTATGGCCACACCTGGGACACTGAATTTCTGGTAACGCTCATTCTCAAATCTGGGAATTCCCAAGAACTTGTTCAGGTTCTTCTCAGATACCCGAATCACTTCCTTATCATTTAATACGATTTCCTTGGCCGCTACCCGACTCAGGGCCGCAAATTGCTTGCTGAGCGTCCTTACCCCTGACTCCAGGGTATACTGAGAAATGATGTTCTTGATGGCCTTTGGCGTGATGGAAAGCTGAGAGGCTTTCAGACCATGGTCTTTCCTCGCCTTAGGAATCAAATGGCGCTTAGCTATTTCCTTTTTTTCTTCCTGAGAATACCCATTGATCTCTATGATTTCCATTCTATCTCTGAGGGCAGGATGAATGGTAGAGAGGGTATTAGCTGTGGCTATGAACATAACTCTTGAAAGGTCATATTCTACTTCCAGATAGTTATCTCTGAAGGTATTATTCTGTTCCGGATCGAGTACTTCCAGTAATGCGGAAGAAGGATCCCCACGGAAGTTATTGCCTACTTTATCTATCTCATCAAGCATGAAGACTGGATTGCCCGTCTTGGCTTTCTTGAGGCCCTGAATGATTCTTCCAGGAAGCGCACCTATATAGGTTCTTCTATGCCCCCTGATTTCAGCCTCATCATGCGTTCCACCCAGAGAGATTCTGATGAACTCCTTGCCCATAGCACGTGCGATAGACTTTCCCAGAGAGGTCTTTCCTACACCCGGAGGGCCATGGAAACAGAGGATGGCGGCCTTCTTGTCAGATTTTAATTTGAGAACGGCCAGTTGCTCAAGAATACGCTCTTTTACCTTTTCAAGACCGTAGTGGTCATCATCCAGTATTTTCTTGACCTGCTTGAAGTCAAATTTATCTTCTGAGTAAGAATACCAAGGAAGATCGAGTAACCATTCCAGGTAGTTAACCACTATGCCATAGTCCGGCATAGAAGGATTTATCCTGCTCAGTCTGGTCAGCTCTTTCTCAAATACTTTAGCAGCTTCTTCAGACCAATCTTTCTCATTGGCGCGCTTTCTGAATATTTC
>JBCBKZ010000583.1:0-4052 GCA_038520955.1 Bacteroidota bacterium
TAATCAGCTAAGAGTTTCTCCGTGAGCTTTCAACTCGCATGAAGCAGGTTATGCAGGACGACCAGTTTGGCATTCTGGTAGACGGACTGGAGAAGATTTCTCAGGTATCATTACCCGGGTATTGATACTGGTGCAATCAATTGCTCTAAAAGAATTGTACATCCAGTAAAAATCGCCCTGGACATATTAGTCCAGGGTTTTTTTATGGCCTTCCCGCATGTTGAAAACGCTTAGACCAGTAGTCATCTGACAATACATCCGTCCTCACTCCTCTACTACTAGTAGCGTGTATGAAGGAGATTTCTCCATTTCTCACAGAAGTAACCATCCCTACATGATCTATTCTCCCTGTGTTCTTGGCACTAAAGAATAGCAAATCTCCCTTCTTGATTTTGCGCTTGGGGATTTTCTTGCTTCTGGACGCCATTTCTCTGGACGTACGCGGAAGGTTAACACCTACAGCCTTGTAGCTCAGGCATATAAGACCTGAACAGTCCATACCGTTTCCACTCATTCCCCCATATACATAGGGCGTCCCCAGATATGACTTAGCTTCTTTGATGACAGAGTTTAGGGCGTTAGCAGTCCCTTCTTCCAAGGCTGCAGCATAGTTCTCATCTGGAAAGAGCTCAGCATGATCAAAAGTATTCAAATCTGCACTCACTGCTCCCCCTGACTGTGGTATATAACTGTTACCCGAGAAGCTGCTATTGGAAGCATAGCTATTCCCGGAGTAGGTATTAGTTGAGGGAGAAGAATAATTAGTAGCGGAAGAATAGGCATCTTCCACAGGAACCGGCTTTGTGTAGGTGCTCGGTACAGGACGAGGTCTTTGGTGTGTGATCAAGTAGTCGTATCTGCTGACTTTCTTTTCAGCCGAACAACTCCAAACTGTCAGACTAATGGCTCCCAGCGATATTATCCTGAGATAATACGTTCCTCTATTCATACTTTTCTTGGCTTGTTTAGGTCAATATACCTGATCTACAGCAGATTAAGACAAGAACTGTTCCAGAGCTATTTCTCCTGTTATGTTTTAGACGGAATGATGGCTTTTGCCTGATCAGGCGTGTATTTCCTCCTATCAGCCTTACAGTGCCAGCTCTATGTTAGGATCCCAATAGACTGTATCAAAATCCACCACCCCGTGGTCTTTTACCTTCACCCCCTCAGCTTCCAGCGAAGCCTGCATAGAACGTTCTTCTGGAAAATGATGACGTCCTGTTAATAAACCCTTATGGTTTACTACTCTATGGGCAGGTACACCAAGTTCCGTAAAACTGTTATTCATCGCGTATCCCACCATCCTTGCACTCCTGGCAGCTCCCAGGTATCTCGCGATAGCTCCATAAGAGGTTACCCGCCCCTCAGGGATCAGTTTGACGACTTCATAGACGTCCCGATAAAAGTCATCCCGCTTAAAGGGTTTCTTCTCTCCTTTCATACCAAATCTGTACTTTATGGATAATCAAGAGGTCTATCCAGAACATAGCGCCTACTTTATCTACTTCAATTAACTCATTTAAGGCAGAATGGAGAATGATACTCACCAGACTCAGCAATGCCATCAATAGAATAATCTTTCCTTCCATGCCCACCAGATGATAATACTTGGCAGCTTTCAGCACCATATAAATACATAATCCCAGGAATAGTAATCCTCCTATAAATCCCTGCTCTGAAAAAGTCATTAGGAAATAGTTATGGGTGGTGGACTGTTCCGGATTATCACTCACATAGGTTCTAAAAGCATCATCCGCATACTGCTTATAGACCTGGTTAAAGGTACTCGGCCCAAATCCTATCATGGGCCTGTCAGCTATCATGTTTTTAGCTGCCACCCATCGGTAGAAGCGTTCTACCCCAGAAATTTCAGTACCAGAGAATGTGGCATTTAGATGCCCTTCAATATTCCCCTGATGCCAAATGGTAGCCTCATAAGTAGGAGCATATTTGTAAAAAGTATTGTCTCGTACCAGGTATACTATTGCCAAGGCAGTAATGACGGTAGCTATGATGACTGAAGGCTTGAAAAATTTCCTACTCAGCAAAAAAGCCACTATCGGTAAGGCCACGGTAGCTAACCAGGCACCTCTTTTATAAGTAAATACTATGGCAAAAAGTAAGAGGGCTAAGCCTGCATTCAAAATCCACCATTGCCATGAATAGGCTGCATACCATTTCCTGGCGTACCACACAAAAGGGAGAAACAACACTAAGGCAGCTCCGTAAACTACCCCATTCATGAAAAACGGATAGGCCACACCATTGCTCACCTCAAAGCTGAAGCCTGAAAACGCATATTCTATGGTGATAGAGATCACTATGGGAATCATGGTACAGAAGAATGCCCAGAAGAGTCTCCTGATATCCTCGGGTTTATTGATGAACCTTTCTCCCATATAAATGAACGCTGCCAGATACCATGCCTTAGCCAGGAGAAACTTGATAGACCTTAGCGGATAATCTGAGAATAGCAAACTTACTCCCAGCCATATAAGCATGAGTATGATCCAAACGTGAAATGTGTAGACAGTTTGGGTTCTCTTTACATACTTCCCTGCTACAAATTCTACCAGAAATACCAACATGAAGGCCATCATGAGGGGCTCTGTAGGAACATCTAGTGCCAGAGGCCCCAACTCTATATTAATGGAAATGGGAATACTGGCTATCAATATCCAAAAGACCCACTTGGTGTTGAAGAAAAGTAAGAGACCCCCAACTACCAGGAAGGGAATGACCTGAATGACGGCAATCTTCATCTTCATCCAAAGGTATAGGGATGACCATACACTCAGTGCCAGAAGAACCAAAAGAATGATTCTCCACACCTTAGGATTCTGAAGCCAGTTACCTAACTCAGTCCAGTATGTTTGTATGGTATTTCTTGCGTTCATACAGGCGCAAATAGAAAAATCGAATATACGACCTTTGCGAGACTTTGCCTCTAATCAACAGCTTAGTAAGTTTACTTCTCAGTAGGAAAATTCTTTCATGAAGCAAAACGGATCATATCAGCAGTATACAGAGTTGTTGCTCGGAGGATTTCTCCTATTGTATCTCTTACTTCCCACCCAAAATAGTACCATAGATGCATGGGCCTATGCAGCGGAGATCAAGCAAGGTGGTCAACTCTTTCATCCCCACCACTTACTCTTCAATGGGTTTCATTATCTCCTAATCCATGTGCTTCCATTTTCTGTCTCTACCCTAGCCTGGCTAAAGGTAGTGAATGCTATAGCCGCATATTTTTCCCTGAGAATGTTAACTGGAATCTTAAGAATAAGCCTCCCACTGGAGAAAGAGGTGTTTTCATGGTGTTTCCTGGTAGGAAGTTCATTTGCTGTGATGAGATTTGCTACTGAAGCGGAGACCTATATGATTCCTATTCTGTTTTCCCTTGCTGCCAGCTATGCTTATCTCAAATACCTCTTTAAGCAAAATCTCTTATTACTGATCCTTGCAGGAGCTTTGTGTGCCATAGCCTGTCTATTTCACCAGATTCAGGTAGGCTGGCTCATTGGGTTAAGCCTGGGAGCTATTATTCTCCAACCTAAAAAGGGCTGGGTGATCATCCTTCCATTTTTCCTGATTCCAGTAGTCTACTTACTAGTATGGACATCACTGGATTCTTCTGAAACTTTTTTCCAGTTCATCAACAGGGACTTTTATTCAGGAACGGCTAGCTTCTCTATAGGCATTCACAATTTCCTGCTTACAGGGATCAATTTCATCAGAAGTTTTATACAAGTCCATGGGATCATCCCATTCTTTCTGAAACAGTCTCCTTGGGCTTATGGGAGCATCTTGGGGATACTCATGATAGGTATATGGACCTTAAGAAAAGGATTTCCTATTTCAAGGAGTGCTTTCTCATCTCATGTTAAAAGTTTCAAGCTAATTCATCTTGGGATTTTCCTCATCCAACTACTCCTGGCTTTCTTATCTGCCGGGAATGCAGAGTTTATGGTTATGCTTCCCTTCTTATTGGCCATTTGGCTAGCTGTCTTCCTTCACCTCAAAAACCATCTACTGATAGGCATTGGGAG
>JBCBKZ010000584.1:0-4043 GCA_038520955.1 Bacteroidota bacterium
ATTATTCCTCTGAGTAGTAATGACACTGAGGTATATGTCTTCCATGACGGAACTTACCTGAATGTGGCCTTTGTCTATCATGATACCAGCACTACTGTCAGGGTAAATAGCCTGAAAAGGGATGACTATAGTTCTGGCTTTCACCTGAGCGACGGCGTAGGCTTCGTCATAGATCCTTACAGCAATCAGAATAGGGGATACCTCTTCGCGATGAATGGAATGGGGACACAGCTAGATGGCCTGATAGCCAACTTTGAAGATGCCAACCTAAGTTGGGATGCTATCTGGAAGGGAGGGACCATAGTGGAAGGGAATGATAAAATGTATGAGTTTCAGATTCCCCTAAGTTCCATAAGCTATAATCAGGACATCACCGAATGGAGTTTTCAGTTTTACACCCGAGATGCTCGCCAAAGGATGTATACCGTCTGGAATAAATTCCCCAGAGGATTTCTCCAGTATGATACCCGCTTCTTAAAGAAAATAGAACTGGAATCTCTTCAACCTTCTAAATCTGCCAGAGCCATGGTGATCCCATCTTTAACCGCTGCCTATGCGAAAGATCAGCTTATGAACGAAGAAAACACTACCCTCCAACCAAGTCTGGACCTCCAATACAAGCTTACTGATGGGCTCAGGTTAGATGCGACTCTAAATCCAGATTTTTCCCAGGTAGATGTCGATCAGCAGGTAACTAACCTCAGCAGGTTTAACATTGTCTTCCCTGAGAGAAGAAACTTCTTCATTGAGAATAGTGATATGTTCACCACTCTTCAGTTAGCCAGTAACATCAATCCATTCTTCTCACGTTTCATAGGGGCTTCCGAGGATATCCTATATGGTGTAAAACTATCAGGGAATGTAGCCCCTAATACCAGGCTGGGTGTGCTTCACGTCCAAAGTAAGAAGGAAGATGATGCCCTGGCTCAGAATTATACAGTGGCCTCTATCAAGCAGCAATTCGGACCTATCTTCAACGCCACAGCTTATCTGGTAAACAGACAAGCCAGAGAAGACTACAACCGAGTGTTTGGCGCTAAGGCCAATTACCTTAGCCCCAACCGTAAATGGTCAGGCTTTGCTGGTTTCAGTCAAAGTGAGAATGACCAGATAGAAGGAGATAATCAGGCATTCACCCTTGAGAACAACTATAATACCCGGACCCTAAGCTTCAGTTCGAAATTCAACAAAGTTGGGAGAAACTACCTAACCGACATAGGCTTTGTTCCCAGAACCAATAACTACGACGCCCTGAATGATGAAGTGATCAGAGAGGGATATTCTCAATTCTCACAATCTGTTCTCCTCAATGTGTTTCCCAAGGATCAGTCTGTGGTACAGTCTTATCGACCTATATTCGCGGAGGCTAATATCTTTTGGGATGAGGAAAACCAGCATCTGGAAACCAACTATTTCTACAATATGGCCGTCTTCTTTGCCAATCAGATGTCAGCATACGTGAACTTCTACCACGATGAGGTCAACTTGAAGTACGCCTTTGATCCTTTGAGGAATGGCGCCTTAGTTCTAGCTGACGCCTATCAAAATACCGCTATGAGAATGGGCGTAAACTCTGACTATACCCAGAAGATTTATGGTTCTGTCAATATTCAGCGGGGTAGCTTCTTTAATGGAACGCGTGAGAGGTTTGGCGCAAAGCTAGGTCATCGGTTCTTGCCACTACTTACGTTAGAGGCCAACTATGAGTATAACAATATAGAGCTGGAGAACGGAGATGGGCGCCCCTTGCACTTATTGGGAATCTCTACAGAGGTTTTCTTTAGCAATAAACTCAACTGGACCACCTACCTTCAGTACAACCAGCAGATAGATAACTTCAACATTAACTCCCGACTCCAGTGGGAATACAAACCCCTTTCTTTCATCTACCTGGTATATACAGATAATTATTCGGAGGAACTCGTTCAGAAGAATTGGGCCATCAGCTTTAAAATTACCAGGAGGCTACACTTTTAAGAAGTGCAGCCTCCTGAAGTTATATTCTTACGGTACTTAGGTTATTTCAGTGCTAGTTTATTAAACCTTAGATTACGCAGCCTACTTCCCCGATTGAGCAGAAAACCATCTGAAAAGCCCGCCTCATCAAAGGTGAATTCCACGCTGCTAGCAACCCCTGCTTCAGGGATAAATACTTCCGGGGATTTTCCTGCCAAGAACACCTGGCCACCTTTTGTATTCTCTATCATCAGCTTTTCATCCGACACCGTAAATGTCCAGGAAATGCCTAATTCTTCACAGAAATACATGCCGGTATAGGACACTAAATCTAGAGGAGCTTTCTCCTTCTCCTTATAGAATCTACTTAATTCGCCCTCTTTTCTCGCACCCGATCGAACATCTGCTTTCTGAAAACGTCCTTCCTTTTCCTCCATAAAGTGAAGGGTGGAACCTATGGCTGATAAGTCAAACACAGTTTCAGAAATAGGAGTGAGAGGCACTTCTGGTTGGCCTTCTAATTGAACTGTAAGCCCACTCTCACTTTTTCTGATCACTACCTTCATTTCTTTGTTAAAGAGATACTCACCTAAAATTCTATTAAGAGATTCTTCAGGCAAGACTATGGTATTTTCAGAAGGTTCTGCAGGAGGTGGGGTTTGCTGTTCTCCCTCGGGGGGAGATACGTAATTCGAAAGTATTCCCATCCCAAAATCTCTTATGGGATCAATATCTCCCAGATTGCTAAGCACAACAAAGGAAAGAGATAAATCTGGAAAAACAGCTATCAGGGATCTAAAGCCAGAGGGAGTAGCACCTGTATGCTCTATCATAGTTTTGCCTTGAATTTCACTTATCCCTAACCCAAAACCATATCCAATCTCCACCCCATTATCCAGCTTACCCTTCTGTTTCATAAGCTGAAAGGCTTCAGGAAATACCTTATCATTCTCTAACGCGTCTAACCAAATAAGCATATCTTCTAAAGTGCTATAAACGGCACTTGAACCTATTAATGCCATACCATTATTCTGCTGATAGCTGTACCCATCTTCAGTAGCATAGTAAGCTACTGCCCTATTATCCACCAGCTCAAAGGGATTATCATTCGCAAATGAGTTATTCATCCCTAAGGGAGAAAAAATATTCTTATTACACCATTCACGGAATGCCATACCTGATACCTTTTCCACTAGTTTTGCCAGTATGACATAGTTTGTATTGGAGTAGTCTGATTCGGTTCCTACAGGAAAATTTAGCTCTTGCTGAAGACTAACTAAGGTCAACGCTTCTTTACTCGTAAACTGCTCCCCCATATATGCCAAGTCAAATAGCTCCCCAACATCTCGAAGGCCACTGGAATGGTGGAGAAGATGCCTGACCTCAATATTTTCCAGGATAGGAAGCTCGGGGAAGTAATCCCCCACTTGCTCATCTAACAGTAGTTTCTCATCTAAAATGAGTTGGGCAATGGCTAATCCGGTAAATTGTTTGGCTAAAGAGGCAAGATCAAAGACAGAATTTTCATCCAGCGGAATGTTGTATTCCAGATTTGCGTATCCTGCCGTTTTACGTAGGATGGTTTCCCCTTTGTGCGTTATGGCTACCGCAACTCCAGGTTTGATTTCATTCTGGTCCCATCGGCTAAATAATTCTTCAATGTTCGAATTCTGTGCCTGCACACTACCTAAAAGTAGGGCAGCAGCAAGTAGAAATGATTTACACATCACTTTGCATTTATTAGTAGTAGTACGAAATGAAAGAATTAGAATCAGGAGAACGGATGTTGCTCCTTATAGGACAGAATACCCATGAATAAAGATGTACTTTAGGGCTCCAATTAAGTACGCCTACCCTCGATCAATAGGCAAATTTGATCGATCAAATAATAGTTTCACTCGACGAAATATATCGTCTTATATACCTAGTCAAAAAGAAGCAGATAACTAAGGCTTGATTTTTCGCATCCAATGAATTTATGAAAATATAGTGCTGCTCTATTATCTTAATTTAAGCTGACTTTGGTTACCTTAGGTTTTGAAAGCAAACCCTAAAAGAACAACCACCATGCGTAAGCAACAGCTTAT
>JBCBKZ010000585.1:0-4042 GCA_038520955.1 Bacteroidota bacterium
ACTTGAAAAGGGAGTTGTCCTTTGTAAGGAGGCATTCGAAAAAGAGAACCTGAGAGAGCTCTTCAAGATTCCTCCTTCCAGGTATAAAAGGCTTATGGAAGAAGTGAGCTTTCTGAATACCTAATTAGCCCTCATACAATTCAAGAGGCAAGCCATCAGGGTCTTCAAAAAAGGCGAATCTCTTCCCTGTATGGGGGTCAACCCTTACTTCCTCAACCTTAACCCCCTTTTCCTCAAGGCTATGTTTAGCTTCATCTACGCTTTCCACTTCGAAGGCCAGATGCCTTAATCCTTGCGCCTCAGGCCATGAGGGCCTGGGAGGAGCTCCCGGGAAGGAGAATAATTCTATCTGATAATGATCTCCTATAGCAAGGTCTAGTTTCCAGGAATCTCTTTTCTCTCGATAGATTTCTTGTACAACCGTCAATCCCAAAATCTCAGTATAAAATTCTTTTGATCTTGGATAGTCAGAGCAAATAATGGCTATATGGTGAACTTTCTTTAGTGCTAGCATCCGTTATTCATTTTTCAAATAATCAGAATTCCCAATTTTCATTGTATATCTATTCTCGAAAAAATATTAAGTTTACTTATATTCAATACAATCAGAGAATTATTCCATTAAATAACTGTAAATCATCTATTTATCATTTTGATAATTACCATAAAATATTAAATTATTCATCCCAGTAAAATACCTCGATCTTAGTTAAAGGTTAAAAGAATCATAAATCAACCTCAAATAAATTGGTATTCACTGGGAATAACTCATTCTTTACTAATACAGTAAATGTACTGATCAGCAATTGCTGAAACTATTTACGGACAATAACCTAACCTATGAGTACCATAAGAATGGCCATATTTGATATGGCCGGAACTGTAGTGGACGAACAAAATATAGTATATAAAACCATCCAAAAATCTTTCCAGGAAAAAGGGTTTGATGTGGGATTAGATAAAGTCTTCGAGGCCTGTGCAGGAAAAGAAAAATTCTTCGCCATTAGTTCTCTACTTGAAGCCATTGATCCTCATTTATCCATCAACCAGATAGGGAGCGACATATTCAGCAATTTCAAGAAAAAGCTGGTTACTGCTTACCAAAAGGAGGCTGTAGCACCTATGCCAGGGTCTGAGGAAGTGTTTAAATATCTATCTGAACGTGGTATTTCCGTGGTCCTGAATACAGGCTATGACAGGTCCACTGCAGACCTGCTTTTTCAACGTCTGGGATGGGTAAAACATCCCCACATAAGTGATCTAATCACGGCCACTGAAGTGATTCACGGTAGGCCAGCGCCTGAGATGATTCTCCTAGCTATGGAAAATGCTCATATAAAGGATGCGAATCAAGTCATTAAAATCGGAGATTCTCAAATAGATGTTGAGGAAGGTCAGAATGCTGGATGCCAGCTTAGCATAGGGATTACTACAGGCGCCCATACTTATGAGCAGTTACTGGAAGCTAAACCTGATGCCATCCTGACTCACCTAAATGAGCTCGTTCCTTTATTGGAAGAAAAGAATGCTATCCCTGTATAGGACTATTCCTCCTTCTGGTAGACCTTTTTCCCTTTCCAATAAGTTTGGGAAACCGCTAGCTTATATAACTCAAACTTCGAAATGGTAAATGGATCTTCCTCCATTACTACAAGGTTGGCTTCTTTGCCTACTTCCAGCGTCCCTGAGGTGTTTTCCTTAAACATTAGGTAGGCACCTCCAGCCGTATATCCCTCTAGCACATCGTACATTCCCACCAAATGTTGTGGAGTCCAGGGTTCTCTCTCCACTGAGTCAGGTCCCCTTCGGGTCACTGCCACCTGCATGGCTAACATAGGGTTCGCACTGGTTACAGGCCAATCGCTTCCATGAGCGATTTTTGCCCCAGACTTAGCCACTGCTCCAAGTGGATAGATCCACTCTGACCGTTCTGGTCCCAGAACAGGAATGGTCAGTTCTGAAATGTAACTATCCTCAGGCGTAGCCCATAAGGGCTGGAAATTAGCAATCACATCTAGTTTTTTGAATCTCCCCACATCCTTAGGGTCCATCACCTGCATATGAACAATGTGGTGTCTACTATCACGAGGGCCATTTTTCTCTCTGGCATACTCAAAAGCATCCAGGGTCATTCTGATCCCCTTGTCACCACAGGCATGTATGTGTACCTGTATACCTGCACTATCAAATGCAGCCACCATCTGATTATATAAGTCTGCCTTTATGTAAGGGCTTCCTGTGAAATCCTCTCCAGTATAATTCTCAAATAAGGCTGCCGTTTTCCCTTCAATCACCCCATCTATGTACATTTTGGTACTTTTCATGTCAAGCCTTGGCAGCTTCATATGGTTTTCTTGATAGCGCTGTAATACCGTTTCCACTGCGTCCATTCCTTCTATGATATTGCCAAATAAGGAAAGGGTTACGTCCATGTTTAGTTTCCCCTCCTCCTCTAACTTTGCATACACCTCTATGTCTTCCTGATCTACGCGGGCGTCTATCCATGAGGTGATCCCATGACTATGGGCAAGCGCTATTGCCTCTTCCAGGGCTGTAACTTTCTCTTCAAATGTAAAAGGAGGCATGATATTTCTGACCAAGCCTATGGCGTATTCTCTCAAGACTCCGCTGGGTTCGCCATTGGCTTTACGCTCTATGACCCCTCCATCCGGAGTTTTCGTTTCTTTAGTTACCCGCGCCAGCTCCAGCGCTTTGGAATTCACCCAGGCAGAGTGACCATCCGCTGATTGAATAAACATGGGTCTGTCTGGTTCAATCTCATCAAGCAATTCCTTAGCGGGATTTCCTTCCCCTACAGCGGGCAGCCACAGATTTGCCCCCATGATCCACTGCTTGTCCGGATGCTCTTCCACATATGTACGTATGGTCTGGAGAATTTCTGCTTCATTGCGAATATCTGTCAGATCACAGTCTTTCAGCCGGATCCCTCCCCAAATGGGATGAATATGCCCATCCGTAAAACTGGGGAAAAGAGCTTTCCCATCCAGGTCTACAATCTCTCCTGCGGCGGATTTATAGGCTTCCGCTTCTGCATTTGTTCCCACAAAGATGATCTTCCCGTCCTGAATAGCCAATGCTTCCGCTTTTAGGTCGGCGTAAGACATGGGATAAACACTTCCATTTACAAACAGAATATCTGAGGTTGGGCTTTGACAGCCGAGGAAAGTCCCTATAAGTAAGAGGAATAAAAAATGTGGAGTTCTCATGTTTGTGGGTTTCCCGAAAGCTACTAAAAATAATTCTCCCACAAATTCTGAGAAAGGAAAAGCCGGGAACACCCTTAAAAGATGATTCCCGGCCAAAATGAGAAAACTCAATCGATTCTTCCTAGCCAGTAATCCTTGGGATTACCGTCTCCAGTAGCCTTTTCGTCTTTGTGAATTCTTACCAACCTGAGGGTAACCGGCCAGGGGCCGTTTATTACAAGTGCCTGATTGTCTCTATCATTAGTGTTAGAAGAGGAAGTATCCTTGGGGAGCCATCTATAAATGATCATGGAATGCTCTGCGCCATTCGGTCCTCTTCTTTCCAGGTAGTCGCCTGATTTAGGAATATAGACTTCCCTGGTAGTAGCATGTACAAAGTCCTGAAGATTGTTGCCACTGTTATAGCGATAAAGCTTACCAGCATTCTTAAAGAGGGTATGTAATTCCTGAGTTCCCACGATATTTGCCAGGCTCTGTCCATTTACGCTGATTCCATGCTGATGGTAATACCAGCTCACAAACTCACTACATAATAAGCTAAGGGCACCACCGAATTTGGGATTCCCAGGATACTGGTCATTTCCATCACTTCCACTCTTACCAAAGTCTTCCACAGCCGCCTTTACAAAATCAGGATCATCGGCTTCTATCCCTGCCCATTTGAAAAGGGTACGCTTCCTAAACTCATTCAGCGCGATCTTATCATACCCGCTGAATAAGTCCATATTTATTTCCCAATCCACTATGGGAATCTCAGCATGGTCTATTTGAGAAAGATCCAGTCCATTTACTACATGATCTGACCTATCTGGAGA
>JBCBKZ010000586.1:0-4041 GCA_038520955.1 Bacteroidota bacterium
GTTGACATTTTCAAAGCTTCCCTTAGCCAGTAGATTGTAAGAGGAGAAAGCCACTATATAAGCGACCAGCATATAGCCCAGCGTATAGAAAAACACCTCTCGCTTACGCATCCCTCTTAGGCTATAAACCGCCACTGTTCCTGCTACCAACTGTACGAACACATACTCCAGGCTGTACTGGACCAGTACTCCCCCCAATAGCGCAATGACCAAATTCGTAATGAAAGCTGTTCGGTGCCCAAAGAAATTACTGATGAAGAGGGGTACTATGCAAGCAGGTGCCAGGTAGATGTAGGAGAGATACAGGTCCGGTGTGAGGTATTCATTTACCTGCAGGGCCAGGTCGGTCAACTGTGTGGCCAGGGCCATGAGTCCTACTACCAGTAGAAAAAGGGTCAGAATCAGACCCAGTTTGGTGTTATTGAAATAGATACGCGGGTGATTCACTCGTAAGAAAGCCAGCAGTATACTGATGATGAGAAAAACGATCAGGATCTGGCTCAGGAAGATTCTCAAAGTATTCTTCTCTCCAAACTGTCCTGAGCGTTCCTTATCAAGGGAAGTAAGGATAGCTTCTTTTTGTTTATCTACTAACTCTCCTTTTTCTATCAGAATAGTTCCAGCCTCTATCTTATCATATACGGGTGAAATCAAGGCCTTTTTCCGCTCCTGCTCCTTAATGGTCAGGGCATGATTGTAAACAAAGTTAGCCTCTGTATGCACCTCTATTAGCGCCATCAATAACTCTTTCGAAGAGGATGATAGGCCTACTCTGCGGGCCGATAAGTAAGCAGATAGGGTATCTTTGTTTAACAAGAAAGCTGTAGGTAACACCAGTTCCTCAGCGGGCCTGGTTCTGAGCGCGATAAAATTCCCCAGGGTATCCTTACTTACTTCTCCCAAATATCCTGCTGTATGAATCCTGTTTAGTAGTCTTCCTCCTTCACTAAGGGCTTTAGCTACCGGAGGAAGGACCAATTTATCCGGGTTGAGGTCATAAGGTCCTATAAACTGTTCATTTTTCACTCTATTGGAGGCCAAACTATCTCCGGAACCCAAAGCATTTTTATATGCTTCCATCTGAACGTAAATCTTCTCAACAGAACTCAGTACCTCCCGTTCATTTCTGGTTTCTATGATGGAATCCCGTTGAAAGACTTTGAATGTCTGACGCTGAGCTATCAGTTTCTCCGCCTCCACACTATCATTGGTTTTGTGGATGGAGAAGGTAAAGGGAGCGTAGAGGGTTTCTCCATCCCAGGGTTCACCTACCTCATACACATAGCCAGAGGCATCACGCCGGGGAATGATCAACCCCAGTATGAGCGCAAAGGCAATGATCAACCCTACACGTCCCCAGTATCTACTGCTTCTGAGCTTCCTGGTAAAATAAGATTGAAAGATCTTTGGAACTTTCATATGACTTCTCCTCTATAAATCCAATCGGATCAATTACCTTTATCCTACGGATATAAATTCATCTGGATAAGCGAACTTCTAAGAGATTGAATTTATATTATTTACACAAAAATATGTAATCTTAGTTTATCGCTCACAGATAGACTTAATTATTGCAGTATATATGATTGTAGAAGAAAAGAAAAGCCAAGCTACCGCTCACCCTTTTGAAGCCCCTGACTACTACCTCATAGATGAGTGGCTGACAGAAGAACATAAACTCATCAGAGGAACCATCAGGTCCTGGATCAATGAGCATGTTACTCCCTATATCAACCAGTGGGCACAAGACAACCACTGTCCCAGGCATTTGGTGACGGATATGGGAAGCATGGGGATGTTCGGCCCCTCTCTCCCTGAAAAATATGGTTGTCCCGGTTTGGATGAGATCTCCTATGGGTTGATCATGCAGGAGATAGAGCGTGCAGATTCAGGCCTAAGGTCCATGGCCTCTGTCCAGGGATCACTGGTGATGTATCCTATTTATCGCTACGGTAGTGAGGAGCAGAAGGAGTACTACCTCCCCAAACTGGCTTCAGGAGAGCTCATGGGCTGTTTTGGGTTAACTGAGCCTGATCACGGTTCCAATCCCGGCGGCATGGTTACCCGCTTTACGGATGAAGGAGATCACTACCTGCTAAATGGCGCAAAAACATGGATTTCCAATTCTCCCTTTGCAGATCTGGCCGTAGTATGGGCAAAAGGACCTGATGACAGAATCAGAGGACTGATCGTAGAAAGGGGACTGGAAGGATTTACTACGCCAGAAATCCACAACAAATGGTCTTTGAGAGCCTCCGCAACCGGAGAACTGGTCTTCGACAATGTGAAAGTCCCCAAGTCTAACATACTACCAGACGCTAATGGACTAAAAGGCCCGCTCTCTTGTCTGGACAAAGCCAGATACGGAATTTCCTGGGGAGCCATAGGAGCTGCCATGGACTGCTACTCTACTGCCTTGAGATATGCCAAAGAAAGGGTTCAGTTTGGGAAGCCTATTGCGCAGTTTCAGCTGACACAGAAGAAACTGGCTGAAATGGTTACCGAAATCACCAAAATGCAGCTACTCTCCTACCGGCTGGGAGAACTCATGAACCAGGGTAAGGCCAGTAGTTCTCACATCTCTATGGCTAAGAGAAACAATGTGGACCATGCCATTAAGATTGCGAGAGAAAGTAGACAAATTTTAGGGGGAATGGGGATCACAGGAGATTATCCCATTATGCGTCACATGATGAACCTTGAATCCGTTATCACATACGAGGGTACGCATGACATCCACCTGTTGATCACAGGTATGGACGTTACCGGATTGAATGCATTTAAGTAGAAAATAGAAGTTTTGTTATTCTGGAGAGCTGGGAGTGTACACTTCCAGCTCTTTCTGTAAGGGAGCTGAACAGCAAGGGGGAAGAAGAGCCTTGGCTGAATCATTGGCTAAATAAAATTGAGTAGAAAAACCATGGAGAGATAATTCTTCCTGTATTTCCTCTGCGCTTCCATATCTATGATTGACTTCCAGAAAACTACTGTTCTCTATCCATTTCACAGAACTCACACCAGACAGATTTTCGGCGCTCTCCAGCAGTACCTCTACACATTCTTCACAATTAGCTTCCACGAAAAAGGCACTTTGCTCCTTCAAAGCACAACTGCTTTGAAGGAGGATTAGGCTTAACAGTCCCATTACTCTTAGGGTAATATGCTTATTCATCTGTGATAGAATTAACGGAAACGCCTACTCCCTCTTCATAGACCATTTTTCCTCCCATGTGCGTGCCCAAGCTCATCAACACACAACTTAGCAGAAATATCCCGGCAAACAGGGCATTCTCCACTTTTCCCCATCTTTTCATTCTCAAATAAGCCCAGATAGCTAATAGGCCCATTAACCAGAGCGTAACGTAGGCCCAGATTTGGTGCCACTTCAATAGTTTTTCAGCTTCGTCTGATAATACGACCCCCTCCTCTGCCGAGAGACCAGAAAATATGGCTAGCGCTATACAGCCTGAGGCCGTGAGGTGTAGGTAAAATACTTGCTGATTAGAGAAGATAGGTTCTTTTAGCAGAATGGTTAATGCATACAGAATCCCTGCCAGCCAACAAAAGGCTATGCCAAAGTGAACAATGAAAGGATGTACAGGCATGTGGAAATCAGTCAGTAAGCCCTGAATCTAGGACTTTTCGGCTTTTCCTTTTGCGGGCTTCTTCTCTTCTTTCTTTTCAGGGGCTTTCTCGTCTCCCTCCTTGGTTTCTTCCGTATCCTCTTCCTCTACGGTGTAATCCACATCCAAATCCTTGAGAATGTTATACCAGCTGATCAGCTTTTTGATGTTGGAAGGATATACTTTTTCCTTGCTGTAGTTTGGAAGAACTTCCTCCAGAAATCCCATGAGCTTATCCTTACTATCGTTTTTACTCACAGGAATCTCTTCCCCATACTTCTCCTTAATGCTTTTCATGACTTCCAGGAGGGCTTCACTTTCGTCATCAGTATATATACTGACATCAGTAAGTTTAGAAACCATCATGTTCCCTTTTACCATGGTCCGTCTTTTCTTCTCATCAAGAGATTCTACGATG
>JBCBKZ010000587.1:0-4034 GCA_038520955.1 Bacteroidota bacterium
AATAGATTTCTTCGAGTTCTCTATTGACCCCTTTCGCTTTCTCTTCAAATTTGGTGCTACTTCACCCTTGGGAAGTTTATTATGGTTTTTCTGCTGATCCTGATCTTTGAGTTGGAGATAACTGTGTTCTATCTACTATGTGTAGTGTAGGTTATTCTCACAAACCTTTAGGATGATAAATCCTTCCAATGCTCAATAGTAAGATTTGAAAGTTTCTTGATTAATCATACTTGAAGACAAATCTTCAGGGGAAAGATGAATTATGTAGTCCACGAATAAATAGGCTCTACCCTGGATTGCCATTGTCATGCAAGGCAGTCTTTTGATTAAGGCCTCTACCCTCAGCGGAGTCAGTTTCTGATTCCGCTTTTTTCTTTTTAGAAACGCTCACTTGAGATGTTCCTTCAAAAGCGGTTAAATTATTTCGATAATTAATAATTGTAGCAGCTTATATGTCCATAAAGGAAAATATTATTCCTTTTTTCATAGATTTTCAGCGAGATAAATTGCCATTAATAGAAATAAATGTGATATTAATTCTCATAAAGGGACTATAAGTAGCCTTATAGATGCAGTTCGTCGCCGAGATTATAATCCCTCCTTTTACTTTTCTCTATCAAGAATCTTGCAATCGCTTTTGTAACCTGTTAGCAGCTAGCCATTAAGCTATCTGTGTAGGCAGGAATTTACTCCTTCCGTTTCAGCTTCCGGATAAACTGGGGGCCTGATGTGCATATATATTCATTAACTAATTATAACTCAACTTTACACAATGAGAAGCCTAAAATTACTTTCTCTGCTCTCATTAGCCCTGCTAATGAGTGTACCTTTCTATGGTCAACACTTTTCTGAAGCCGCAAAAGCTGAGAATAAGCTTAGAATGCGCCAACGTATTCAAATGAAAAAATCACCTCAAGGTGTTATTCATAATAGTCTGTATGATCTTCAGAAATCCTATAAAGCAGCCCAGGCAACAGGTACAAGGATAGAAGACTTCAAGGCCGATAATCCCTTTTTACTGATACAGAATGATAGAGTAGTGCTGGATGTAGCCTCTGCTAATCCTACTGAAACTTTGGAGGAACTTACCTCTCTGGGCTTAACCCATGGAGCTATTTTCGGGAATATGGTTTCAGGCCTCTTTCCCATGGAGAGCATTGACCAATTGGAAAATGTAAAAGGAGCCAGAATGATTAACCCTTCATGGGCCAAAACCAGAATAGGAGCTGTAACCTCACAGGGAGATGCTTCTATGAAATCTGATGAAGCCAGAATGAAGTTTGGTGTCAATGGTGCTGGAACCAAGGTAGGAGTACTTTCAGATGCCTATAACTCTCAGGGGGGAGCCATAGCAGGTGTGCTTCTTGGGGATCTACCCGGTACTCAAAATCCTAATGGATATACCACTCCTATTCAGGTACTGTCTGATCTGGGATCATTTGGTGGAATAGATGAAGGAAGAGCCATGCTGGAAATTGTACATGATGTGGCTCCTGGTGCTGAGTTGGCATTTGCCTCGGCTTTCTTTGGTCAGGCTAACTTTGCCCAGAGCATCATTGACCTTCAGGATGTAGGTTGTGATGTCATCGTAGATGATATCATCTATTTTGCTGAGCCTATGTTCCAGGATGGGATCATTGCTCAGGCAGCTGATTTTGTAAATGCTAATGGTTCCTCTTACTTCTCTTCTGCTGGTAATAATGGAGGTGATTCCTTCGAGTCTCCTTTCGTTTCTTCTGGTGTGGCAGATACGTTTATCTTCCCTGTTTTCGTGGATGACACTACGATAGTAGATGATACCCTCTTGGCTGAGTATCATGATTTCGGTGGTGGAAATATCTTCCAACCAGTAGTTATGGCTCCAGGTCAGGGGATTTTCCCACTTTTCCAGTGGTCAGATCCTTTCTTTTCTACTACAGGTACAGTAGGTGCTCAGTCAGATGTAGACATCCTGCTGTTTGACGAGGATGGATTCTTTGTTACAGGTAGTTTCGCAGGTAATATAGGAGGAGATCCAGTAGAAGGATTCCAGTTCTCTAATAATGGACCAGATTCGGCTGTGTTCTTCATCGCCATACAGGTATTTGAGGGGCCTAAGCCTGAGCTCATGAAGTATGTAGATTTCAATGGCTCTGCTACTATCATTGGGAATGCACCTACCTCTACCTCTTATGGCCATGCGAATGCTGCAGGAGCAGTTGGAGTAGGCGCGTCAGCATACTTCAATACCCCAGCCTTTGGTGCACCAAGACCCTTCTTAAACGGATTCTCCTCAATAGGTGGAGTACCTATTCTCTATGATCCAGCAGGAAACAGAATAGCTGATGATTTAAGAGAACAACCTAAGTTAGTAGGACCTGATGGAGCCAATACGACCTTCTTTGCCGGTCAGTCAGATATAGAGGGAGATGGATTTAACAACTTCTTCGGGACATCAGCTTCAGCTCCTCATGCAGCTGCCGTAGCCGCACTTATGTTGGAAGCAGATCCTACGCTTTCTCCTGATGAAATCCTGGATATCATGCAGTCTACAGCTATAGATATGGACAATCCTTATTCACCTGGATTTGACGCCGGATTTGACTTTGCAACAGGAGCTGGATTTTTACAGGCAGACCAGGCGCTAGGCATTCTTACCGGAGCCCCGGTGGTAACCAGCTTTACCTTGATAGATGCTGATATGGATATGCCCATAGACGGCTATGATCCTATTCCAGCCGGCTCTACTATAGACCTTTCCACTTTACCTACAACCAACCTGTCAGTACGGGCTAATACAGAACCGGCCATGGTTGGAAGTGTAACCTTTAGCCTGACTGGATCACTTGAAAGTTCCAGGACAGAAAATGTAGCCCCTTATGCCCTCTTTGGAGATAGCGGAGGAAATTATAAGCCTCAGAATCCAGATCCGGCAGCAGGAGATGTGTACCGTTTATCAGCCACTCCATTTACCGGAAAAGGAGGATCAGGTACGGAAGGGGTAAGTAGAGAGATTGCCTACAGATTTGTGGCACCTGCTATGTCTGTAGCTAGTAATGACTTTTCTCGCGCAGCTCAAAGCCGAACGCTCGGCGTATATCCAAATCCAGTGAGTGAAACCCTTTACCTGAATCTCTCAAATGTAGAAGCTGAAGAAGCTATGGTAACTGTTTTCAATCATATGGGACAGATCATGATGACAGAAAGAGTTAGCACCTCGGCACAAAATGGACTGGACTTCTCCAACCTGAAAATCGGTCTTTATATGGTCGAGATTGTTGCTGGAGATTACAGAGAAATTAAAAGCGTTGTCCATGAATAAAGCCAGTTGTTGAGAACCCTCGTATGAGCACGAATTCGTTCTCTAAAAATACCTAAGTTTATAGCGGAACCTTATTAGGGTTCCGCTATTTTTTTATTCTCACTCTGGAAGAATGAGGTAAGTGTGATTTTCTATATGTCTGCTAAAGGATTTGATAGAATTGCCTTTATCTATGACTGGTTGGCAAAACTGGTATATGGAGATGGTATCCTCCATGCCACCACCCATGGTATGACTGAAGTTAAGGAAGGGAATAAGGTCCTTATTCTTGGAGGGGGTTCGGGTAAGCTGCTATCATACTTTAGCCCCGAGTTCTTTCCAAGCGAGATAGTGTATGTAGAACCCTCTAGTGAAATGATGGCTAAGGCCCAAAAAGTGTGGAATTCCCTGGAAGTATCAGCTCAAAACAGCATTCAGTGGGTCTTGGATACTGATGGCTTTGTTCAATCTAAGGATGAATATGATGTTCTGATTACGCCCTTTGTTCTGGATTTATTTCCGGACGAAAAGCTGGAAGAAGTATTTTCCAGATTACATTATGCATTAAAAGCGGGAGGAACCTGGCTATATGCAGATTTCTTCATTAAGGAGGATACCTTCCGTCTTTACCGACTGTTACTGGTTAAATGCATGTATACCTTTTTCCGACTCATATGTGGAGTTGAAAACCAGAATTTAGCAGAAACCAGTATACTGTTTGAAAAATATGGCTATCAGTTGCTAAAGAGAAAAG
>JBCBKZ010000588.1:0-4033 GCA_038520955.1 Bacteroidota bacterium
CATTGAATTTGAAAAAAGTCATCCTTTACCAGTTTTTGAAAACATATTTACGTGATAGTGCTAATGATTAGATCTAAAACGGAAGAACCTATAACATTCTAACGTTATCTGAAAATTTAATGGACTAAATAACTGGTTCAACCAATAAAAGATTACAGTTTACTACCTCCTAAAGTGAAAATTTCTTTAACGTTTAAAACAAATATATATATCCTAAAAAAAGTTCAATTCTATCTATCAAAAGATCCTAATTAACAATTATCCCTACAACAACGCCCCTCTCTGATACACCTTCATATTGCTATCCTGCTTAATCATGTCGGCTGCTTTTTCGGCTATCATGATGACGGGTGCATTGGTGTTGCCTGAGATGACAGTGGGCATGATGGAAGCATCTACTACACGCAGGTTTTTGTAGCCATGAACTAACAATCTACTGTCAACTACGGCCATGGAACCCATGCCCATTTTACAGGTGCCTACCGGATGGTAGCAGGTTTCTACTACACTCAGCATATGCTCGCTAAGCGCTTTGTCGTCTTTATAGTTAGTAGGGAAGTGTATTTCCTTTCTGAAGGGGGCAAAGGCGTCTGACTCCAGCACCATTCTGGCCATTCTCATCCCCGCCATCATAGCCTCAAAGTCCTCATTCCCTTCGTCAGAGAAGTAGTTGGGATCTATGACAGGGGCTTCCATGGGATTGTTGGAATTGAGGGTTACGCTGCCCACGCTTTTGGGTCTGAGTAGAGTAGGAAGAATGGAGAATCCATCTACTCCATAGGGGAAGACTTCTATGTCGTGAATATCGGTAGAATGTGCTGGGGCAAAGTGGAACTGCATATCCGGTCTGTCCAGCCCTTTCTTCGTTTTCAGGAAGGCACAAGCTTGTAGCGGACTGGTGGTAAAGGGTCCCTTCTTGAAAAGGAAGTACCTGAGGATGTTCCAGAAATTCTCTGCAGAGTTAAGGGTATTCTTTTTGGTGGCCAGGGCAGAGATACCACTGATGAGGTGGTCCTGTAAATTCTGGCCCACGCCCGGAAGATCTGTAACAGCAGAGATCCCTTTAAGCTTAAGCTGATCTACTGGACCTATACCTGACAGCATCAGAATCTGTGGAGAATTAAAGGCCCCAGCGGATAAGATTACTTCCTTTTCTGCATAGGCCCAGTCAAGGGCACCATCTGTCAGAAACTCTACGCCCAAGGCACGTGAGTTGTCCAGCATAACCCGTTGTATATGTGCCTCTGTAATGACCAGAAGATTTTTTCTTTTTAGGGCAGGTTTGAGGAAGGCGGTCGCGGTGGAGTGACGTTTTCCTTTTTTGATGGTAAACTGGAAGAGTCCAGCTCCTTCCTGCTTGACGCCATTGAAGTCTTTGTTGGCAGGGATGCCACTTTCTATGCAGCTATTCACAAATGCTTCCCCTAGCGGATTTTTCCAGCGGGTAGCATGTGTGATATTTAAGGGACCCCCTTGCCCATGATATTGATCTACAAACTGTTGGTTATTCTCCGCTTTCTTGAAGTAGGGAAGTACATCCTCATATCCCCAACCCGGATTTCCCAGGTCTCTCCACTCATCATAGTCCAGCTTGTTTCCTCGTATGTAGGCCATACAATTGGTGGAACTACTTCCTCCCAGCACCTTCCCACGGGGTTGGTACATCTTTCTATTCTTCACAAATGGCTGCGGTACGGTATGATATCCCCAATCCACTTCTGAATAATGGAGTTTGGTATAGGCTGCAGGAATATGAACTTCCTGTTTTTTGTCGGACGAGCCTGCTTCCAAGAGAAGGACGGTTACTTCAGGGTTTTCAGTGAGTCTGTTCGCCAAAACGCATCCGGCAGATCCAGCCCCAACGATGATGTAGTCGAATTTCATGTATGCGTAGTAGGGGATAGCTGTATGAAGAAAATATAGCGATTCTCTACTGCATGACAAAATGTTTCCTGCTCGTCACTTATCTTTGGAGTAAAAACAAATCATAATGGAACCTAAACTGGAAGCTATCTGGATTAAACGGATGAAAAGAGGCCCTATGGATCCCAAGGAAGAGGCCATTCTTGTGGAAGGTAAAGGCCTGAAAGACAATGCCAATCAAGGCGGAAAACGTCAGGTAACCATCATCGAAAAAGAGAAATGGGACACTGTTAATGCTGAGTTGAACGTTGACATACATCCCAGAACCAGAAGGGCCAATCTCATGGTTAGTGGAGTGGATTTAGCCAACAGTCGCGGAAAGTTCCTTGCCATAGGAGACACCCTCATCCGCATGTATGGAGAGACCCGTCCCTGCAATCGCATGGAAGAAGCTCAGCCAGGTCTACAACAAGCCCTCGATCCCGACTGGCGCGGTGGTGCCTTCGGAGAAGTCATGAGGGGTGGTACCATTAAGATCGGAGATAAGGTAATGTGGACGGAGGTAGCGGAGGAAAAGGCCTAGCATAAGGCCCTCCAAGAATGTAGTGGTGAAACACTTTTCGCCCGGTAACTTACATGAGTTTCGTAACCATCCCTGAGCAGATTTAGCTAGTCAAAATTTGTAGAGCCACGATGCATCGCGGCTCTACTACAAATACATTTTATCACCCCGGTGGGACTTTGTGAGTTGAAAGCGGGTCAGCCGGGGTCTCAGCCAATATGGAAACCGCAAGATTTCGACTGACTCTTCATTCCATACGCAATAGGCTCATCAGAATGAGATAAATAGAATAGCTTGGGGTTTAAACCCCAAGCTATTCTATTTCTTGATTTTCTTGAAGGTTACTCATCCAATGCTATCCCCCAGAATGCATCTTTCTGCGCTTGGGTAATCTCACCTGAAGGTCTGACAAGGCGTAGCCCCACAAAAGGAGAATCGGTATTCCACCAAAAGCTTTTAGGGATCTGTGGGTCGCGAGCTTTCCAAGCCATGTTAGACATGAGCCGGGCGGAAGAACGTAGCCACTCAGGATCATCATCATAAGAACCGCCTTTTACCGTACGTGGGTGTAGGCGGGTAGGGAGCGCCCAAGGATGTCCTGTTGGGTTATCTGAGGTAAGCTGGCTGTAGTATTCTGACTGGTATTGGTCAAGGGTCCATTCTGCTACATTGCCCAGCATGTCATACAGCCCAAAAGCGTTAGGTTCTTTCTCACCAAGTTTATGGTAAACGCCATCACTATTTTCATAGTACCAGGCATAATCATCCAGGTCTTCAGGGTCATCCCCAAAGTAATAGGCCGTAGTACTCCCTGCCTTGCAGGCATATTCCCATTCTACCTCAGTGGGAAGTCTGTAAAAGTGTCCTGTTTTCTCAGATAGCCATTTGCAGAACTGCAGGGCGGCATACTGAGTCATACTTCCCGCTGGGTAGCCATATTTCCCCATCCCAAAGGTGGGATCTTCATAAGGCGGGCTGGGGCGGGTAACGATTTCCTTATCGTAAGAAACATCCGTGAGAGAAGTATCACTATCCTTATCTATGTCCATGAACAGCTCGTACATCTCGTAGCTTACCTCATAGGTTCCCATCCAAAAAGCATTCATATTGACTTCTTGCTGAGGTCCCTCATCATCATTTCTGTTTTCTTCTGCATCAGGGCTACCCAACATAAAGCTACCTGCTGGGATGTAGGTCATGGAGAAAGTGACATCTGTTCCTGGGATTTGTTCCATGATGACTTTTTCTTCAGGGGCACTGTCCTGAGCCATGAGCCATGAACATGAAAGGGAAAAAAGTAGGAGTATTGCGATATGCCTGATCATGAATGGGATTGCTTTTGATTGCTGCTACAAGTTTACAAGAATTTCTTTTCTGCTTGGCTAATTTTTCGGCGATTGTTACACATATCTGCCTGATCCGGATTATGGGCTAGGCTGTAGGACTAAGGAGAATTTAACCAACACATCATCATCTGTCTGAATTTGGCCGAACATGGCTGAGGGAGGCGTAATCCCAAAATCCGACATCTTCATGGCGTACTCTCCCTCAAAGGTGAATGCCTGATCCAGTAATTTCCCTGATAAGGAAATCTCTACTTCTTTCTCT
>JBCBKZ010000589.1:0-4016 GCA_038520955.1 Bacteroidota bacterium
TCCAGAAGGAAAAAGAGCTATCCTTTCTCTGGACCTGAATACGCTGGAGTATAGAGAAAAGATAAAAGTAGACCTTCCTAGTTTGAAGGCTACCAAAAATATCTCTGATCTTGGAAAAAGACTGAAGACCTTCTTCGAAGCAGAAGATAAAGGTGGACAGTTTGTGAAGAAACTAAGCATAGCGCTTTTCGCTTATGCTTCTAATCGAATTCCTGAAATTGCGGACCACCTCTACCAGATAGATGATGCCATCAAGGCAGGATTTGGATGGGACAAGGGGATCTTCGAGACCTGGGAAATGGTGGGGATCGACTATGGACTTTCTTTCTTTGAAGGGGAGAATGTGAAAGCTGGCGCATGGGTACAGGAGATGCTGGATGCTGGACACACTTCTTTCTACCGTGTTCAGAATGGCGTAAGACAGTACTACGACATAGACTCCAAGAGCTATAAGGATATTCCTGGTGCTTCTTCTTTCATTATCCTGGAGCACATTAAGGAAGACAAGACGGTTTGGTCTAATGCAGAATGTTCTCTCATAGACCTGGGAGATGGCGTTTTGAACATAGAGTTCCATTCTAAAATGAACTCACTGGGTGAAGGCGTGATTAAAGGCATTCACCATAGCTTAGACTATGCTGAGAAAAATAATTACGAAGGGGTAGTCATCGCGAATGAAGGACAGAACTTCTCTGTGGGAGCTAACCTGATGTTCATGATGATGCTGGCAGCCCAGCAAGAGTGGGATGAGCTGAATGTAGCCATAGCCCATTTCCAGAACACCTCTATGCGTTTGAGAACATCTCCCTTCCCGGTAATTGCGGCGCCGCATGCCATGGCACTTGGTGGTGGATGTGAATTCTCCATGCACGCTGATAAGGTAGTAGCTGCTGCTGAGACTTATATAGGATTGGTAGAAGTAGGCGTAGGACTGATTCCTGGTGGAGGTGGAACCAAGGAATTTGCATTAAGAGCTTCTGAGAAGTATAAGGAGCCTGGCGTTTCCGGTAACACTGTCCTGATGGATTATCTCATGAACATTTCTACAGCCAAAGTAGCTGGTTCTGCTTTCGAGGCTATGGAAATGGACATTCTCCAACCAAAAGATATAATTGTCGTTAATGCAGAAAGGAGAATTATTACGGCTAAAGAAGAAGTCCTTAACATGGTAAAAGCTGGATATACCGCTCCTACTCCACGCACTGACATTCCTGTACTGGGAAGAAATACTTTGGGAACCTTCTACGCGGGTATTTCAGGTATGCAGTTTGGCCACTATGCCTCTCCGCATGATGCCTTGATTGCCAAAAAGATCGCCTATGTACTTTGTGGAGGAGACCTTTCCGGAGAAGATAACCTGGTGTCAGAACAATACTTACTGGATATAGAAAGAGAAGCGTTCCTGAGTCTGTTAGGAGAGAAAAAGACCCTGGAGAGAATTCAGCATATGCTACAAACAGGTAAGCCTTTACGTAACTAATTTTCAAAACATAAGCATTAACATATATAATTATGTCAGAAGCATATATAGTCGCTGGAAAACGTACTGCCGTAGGCAGAGCGAAAAAAGGGAAACTGAGACATGTCAGACCTGATGATATGGCGGCAGAGGTAGTAAAAGCGGTAGTGGCAGATGTGCCTGAGCTGGACCCTACCAGAGTAGATGACCTGATAGTGGGATGTGCCATACCAGAAGCAGAGCAGGGGATGCAGATCGGGAGAATGATTGCCTTAATGGCCCTCCCTATGAATGTGTCTGGAGTAACCGTAAACCGTTACTGTGGATCAGGACTGGAAACCATTGCCATGGGCGTAGCCAAAGTAAAAGCAGGAATGGCAGACTGTATCATAGCAGGTGGTGTGGAGAGTATGTCCATGGTGCCTATGATGGGACATAAGACTGCCCTGAACTATAAAATTGCCCAGGAGCACCCAGACTGGTACCTGAGCATGGGGTTGACCGCTGAAGAAGTAGCCTCAGATTACAAAATTTCTCGTGAAGACATGGATGTGTTCGCATACCAGTCTCACGTAAAAGCCTTAGCGGCCCTGGATGCAGGGAAGTTTAAGGACCAGATAGTGCCTATCAATGTAGAGGAGATCTACATCAATGAAGCCGGAAAGAAAGTATCTGAAAGCTTTGTGATGGATGTGGATGAAGGCCCAAGAAGAGGAACTAGTGTAGAAGCCCTCGCAGGCCTAAGACCTGTTTTCAGAAATAATGGAAGTGTAACGGCAGGAAACTCCTCTCCTACTAATGACGGAGCTTCCTTTGTAATGATCATGTCTGAAGCCATGGTAAAGGAGCTGGGCGTTACGCCTATAGCCAGAATGGTAGGATATGCTACTGAAGGGATAGACCCACGTATCATGGGAATGGGACCTATTGTTTCTGTGCCTAAGGTACTGAAGCAGACCGGTATGAAACTACAGGACATAGACCTGATAGAACTGAATGAAGCCTTCGCTTCCCAGTCTCTGGGAGTTATCCGTGAACTGGATCTGGATACAGATAAGTTGAATGTGAATGGTGGTGCTATCGCCTTGGGACATCCACTGGGATGTACTGGTGCCAAGCTTACGGTTCAGCTCATGAGCGAACTAACAGCTAGAGATCAGAAATATGGAATGGTTACCGCTTGTGTAGGAGGTGGCCAGGGAGTAGCAGGGATTTATGAGAGATTGAATTAAGCTTCGCCCAAACTCAACAAACTGCGCCCCACCTTTCCAGGTGGGGCTTTTTTTATGAAAAAGCTATAGTCACATATTAGTTCTTTCCAGTGCTTCGTCGCCTTCCGCGGGACTTCTTTTTGGCAATCGCCCCAAAAAGAAGAAAAAGCGCTTTGTCCCTCCAATGCATCTCCACAAGCCCCCCACAACCCGTGGAGGAACGGCCAGCTCTCCTACAGCTTCAGTTTTGTATTAAGAAAGCAGATGATCCTTAAATAATCAGCGGACAGGAGTCCGCAACCATCCTGTTGGCAAGCTGGAGCTTGCCAACAACCAAATGCGTATTGAACAAGCTCCAGCTTGTTCAGAAAATAGTCCAAGACTCCTGTCTTGGGATGGTGGTTAATCGATACAAGCTAAGATCCCGGCCGACGCTTCAAGCAATCCCCTACAGACCCACCGGGAAGACGGGGAGGAAGAGGACATTACTTTTGTTACTACCCTCCTACTTCTCTTCAGCCATGATGAGGCGTTCTTCCTTTCCCCAGCACTGGTACTCCATGTATTCTGCTGTGGACTTAGCTTGTTCCTCTCCTTTCAGCTTACTGACTAAGTATAGTGCGCCTTCTATGCCTGAAGAAACGCCAGCAGCTGTGATGATTTTTCCGTTATCTACATATTTGTAGCCTTCCACTATATTGGCCATGGGAGCCGTTTTACGTAAGGATTCTATGGAAGAGTGGAAAGTAGTGGCTGTTTGTCCGTCTAGTAATCCGGCTTTTGCCAGAAAGAAAGCCCCTGTGCAGACAGAATACACGTGTTCTACTTTTGGCGTCATTTCTTGTAGCCACTCCTGAACGCGTACCTCATCTGAGGCCTTCCATCCATTCCCTCCAAACACAGCAATGATTTCAGGCTTAGGGCAGTCATCTATGCTGTACTCAGGCATGATGGTAATGAAACCCTGACTCACTATGGGATCTTTGGTGAGACCTACCGTGTAGGTTTCAAAACCGCTTACCTTGAAAACTTCTGCTGGTCCGGCAAAGTCCAGGATTTCCATCCCCTGGTGGATATACATCGCTATCTTTTTTTTGGCAGGCTGTTCTTTAGGCTCCATCTGTTCTTTTGTGATTTCTAATTTAGGTATCTCTTTAACGATAGTAGAAACGCTTGCCTCTGAGTCAGATGCAAGCAGCTCCCCTTCTTGTGCAAAAGCGACTGAGGAAATCAGAAAGGTAATAATCCAAATAGGTAATAAGGTATGCTTTTTCATTTTTGAGAGGTGTTTGTTCTTCTATGGTTACAGACAGTGATGATATATGAGTAGTGGCACAAAAATCCTT
>JBCBKZ010000058.1:0-13830 GCA_038520955.1 Bacteroidota bacterium
GTAAACAGAGCGTCCACTGTTTCATGAAAGAGAGATAGCCAGCGCTCAAAATGTATACCTTCTGGCAAACAGTTCTTTTGGAAGAACATACTTACAGAGGAAGGCCCTTTCCTCCTCATATGCAGTTGCCCATAGAGAAAGAACATTTTGAGCGCTGGCTATCTCTCTTTCATGAAACAGTGGACGCTCTGTTTACAGGAGAAAAAGCTAATGAAGCCAAATGGAGAGCAGGAAAAATGGCTGAAATGTTTTACGCCAAGATCACCTACATCAGGAATAGTTCCTCTCGGCCTATACTTTGACAAGGCTCGTTGTCGAATGCTTCGACAGCAGAGGGTTGTGAGCTACTCTTGCAAAGAATATTTCATTAAGTCTTGTTTGGGGAAGCGGATCAGGTATCTTTCGGTCGAGACATTCGACCTAAGGCCTAAGGAAAAAATTAGTTATAAATAAATGGGATCTAAATGAGAAGTTATTATTTCTATTTTTTGCGTAGGCATTGTTATCTCTTGCTCCCCGACTCCTGAAGTTGCGAATGATGCTAAACTACAAGGAGTAGATAAGATTGAGATTTTGGTTTTACCAAAGGCTATATATGAATTTGCAATTAATGAGGTGGATACCTTTGAACAGCTTCCCTTGATTAGATATGTTATAGATGATACGGCTGCAATTGATCAAATGGTAGAAGAATTTAATCGCACAACTGCTTTGAATAGGGAAATATATATGGTGCAAATAGATATGATTCTTGGAATATTTCATGATGAACGAAAAATTGGCCAGATCATTTTTCATGATCCATTAATGACGTATGAATCTATCGAAAAGGATGGATCCAGAAGAAAATCCAATTGTTATTTTAATGAGGAATTTAAAGAATTAGTTTTAGCTAAACTACCACCTGATTTTGATCGAATGACTGAGGAATCCGACGCTATTAATCTTGATGAAACAGCAAGGCGTTTTTTCTTGGATGAATAAAAGTAATATTCTCTCCGCACGTTGTCGAATTTTTCGACAGCAAAGAACAGTGAGCTGGCCCAGTAAGGAAACTATTAAACTAAGCACCATTTGACCGCTGGCCTAAGTCTTTCCTTCTCAGCTCCTTAGGAGCGTCATCTTCGTAGAAGATGCTCCCTAATCATCACAGCCTCATAGAGGCGGCATCTAAGGAGGTAAAGGTTTCACCCCTAGTGGGGTTTATAATTGGCATTCGTATTTCTACCGAGGTGTCAGCCCAATGGGCTTTTAAAGTGCCCCTCCCTAGTGCTCAAATGTCTCGAAAGCATAAGACCTTTGGGCCTTAACCCTTCCGCTACTGCCCAGTTTCCCTAAGTAAGGAAATAACTCTTCAGGCCTAAATGAAAAAAAGGTAGGGTGTAAAATCTATGAGCCCAGTACTTTAGTGCTGGGTTTTTGTTTAGGGAAGCGGATCAGGTATCTTTCAGTCGAGACATTCGACCTCATCCGATGGAGGTAGAACTGAATTTTAGTCTAATAAATTTGAGATGAGTAAGTTATTCTATCCGTTATTAGTATTCATCTGCTTTTCTTGTTATAGCCATCATTCAAATTCTATTTCGCATCACATAAAAGAAGTCTGTCAAGATAATGATGAATGCATTTTTGAGCTAAGTGATGTTTATGATTTTCCATGGGACACCATGTACATATTCTCCTCATATACTTTCCCCCAAGATGTATCAAGTGAGTTAGGCGTTGATTATCAAGGGGATATAGTACCCGATGATCTTAAGCTAGTTATTTTTACACTGGATGGGGAAATAATATCGGAATCATACGATGAATTTCGAAAGGTTCAGTTTGTCAAAGGCCCAGGCCCGGGAGTGATGAGGATAGGGAAAGGTCAAAAACTAGGAGCAGAAGTAGACGTAAATAATGGTAAGAAACTTTATTTGATTTTTCTCCTTTACCCACCCTAAGATACCTCAGTTGATTCAGAATCAGTGAGTTAGAATTAATCAGCCCCCATCAGTCCGTAACTCCCTCCTTTGGGTCATAAGACAAATGCAGGTAATGTTCCAGTCGGATCTTTTCTCCTTCCTCTGTTTGGACAAAGGCGCGGATCATGAATACGCCCCAACCATTGGTCTTGAGCGCAAACTTCTCTTCTTTATTGGTTTTGAGCCGTCTGGGATTAGCAAAGCTGGGATGAAGGATGTAGCGTACAGATACTACCTTATCCATTTCTCCACTCCCATCATCTTCCAGGAAGACTGACCAGTCCCATCTTTTTTCTCCTGCGTATTTCCAGGAGTTTCTTAATCTGAGTTGTGTTTCCGTTTTGGTGTACATTTACTGGGCAGTTAAGTTTTGGGGGAAGAATAAAGGGCTGAAGTAAGAAGTGCGCCATTGTTTCTGGCCTCCTTTGATGGTGATTTGAATGTAATCACTTGGATTAATGTTGTGAATAGTGGCAATGATTCCACCAGGCTCTTCCCGCAATGGAATGTCTCTTTCCTCTTCCTCTCCAGTATCATAGTTGGAAATTAGGCAACTACAACTGTACTGGTCAAGATTATGCTCCATAGCAGGATCACATTCTACCCGTATTTTGAGGTGTTTTCGGGTATGGCTGCTCTTGATCAGTTCATTTTCTGCTTTAAGCCTTTCTATTTCAGCATAAGACTCCCGCAACTTCTCCAGCATGGTAGTGAGGTTGGCGTCAGAATCTGCCTGTGTATTAGGACTGGAATCTATTTTCAGGCTTTCAGCTGTCAAGCCATCTATGTATTCCGCAACGGCTAAATTGATCCTGTTGAGCTCCGTATTATTCTCATCAGAGCTGATGGCGCCAAGGTTAAAGCTTCTGTTCACCCTGTTAAACCGAGCTTCCAGGGTAATGAGGTCGTTAAAAGCTGCCTTGCCCGGCTGTACTAAAGGTAGCAGAAACTCAAAGGTGTCCTTCAGGCTTTGTCCCAGCTTTTGTCGGGCTTTGGCGATGATATCATCAAAGGTCATGCTGTAAGTGTGCTTTTTTTACAATATACCGAATTGACAGCAAATCATGGGATTTAGATGAGCTTTAGAGAAAGATTGTGCTTCTGACCTCCTGCTAGCAGATAAGTCCTATAGCCAAACTCCTGTGCTTCCGGTGATTCCGGGTAGTTAAGTCGTTCCCTGTTATGAATCTTCAGATGAGCTGTTACTCCTTCCGGTATATCCAATGAGAGTTTCCGTCTTCCCTTCCTACCTGTATGCTGATATGTGAGAATTCCCTTAGGGGTGTGAAAGTTCAGCCTGAGACTTTGTAGGGAATCCGGCTGTGGGAAGATGAGGAGCTCTTCACATCCAGGCTGTAAGGGCATGATGCCGGCCAAGCACATGCTGCTGATGTACAATGGGACTACTCCTGCATGACTCCATTGTGCATTTGAATCAGGCTGTACATCCCAGTGTTCCTGAATGCTATTATTCAGTTTGACAGAAGGAAGCTTAGCCCATTTCTGTTGGAGTTCCTGGATCACTATATCTGTTCTATGTCCCTTGGTCAGGGCCCAGTATCGCCAACCTGCATTAGCTGGAAAGGAGTGGGCCAGCTTATCATATTCTGCCAGGTACTGGATGCACTGATCTGACTTGCCCGGACAAAGATCAAAGAGTACGGCCATCGCCAAAGACCTATCTCCAATTTCAGCTTCAGATGAGTCGGTCATCCAGGGCTTATTCATGATGAAGATCTGCTTTTCTTCATCCCAGAAGGTGTCTTGAGTAGCTGTCAGCAGTTTTTCTCCCCAATCTTTGATTTGTTGACCCGTGCTTTCTTCTCCCATCACTTCACAGAGATAAGGAAGTATATGAATGCAAAGAGCTGAAACGTAAAGGTTGAAAGCACACTGCCGGAATCTAGCCTCCTTGAAGTACAAATCTATCCATACAGTAGGAATCCCTAAATTCTCTACTGGAAGCAAACTAGCCTCTCCTTTAAGTTCCTTGAGAAAGAGAAAGAACTTGAGGAAATTCCCAAAATTGGCTTGAAGGCCTTCTTTTCTCCCGCTGTACAGGTAGTGATAGTAGTTATCGAAAACGAAAGCCACACCATGATCCAATAAGGGTCCCCAGGGTGTCAGATCCAATTCTCGTTGGCTTATTCGGTTCATCCTGTCATGCCCGGGCCAGGTATCCATGAAGAATCCATTCTTGGTGAATCCATGTCCATAGGTGATCATGAATCTTTCCGCCAACTCCCACTGTCCAGTGAGTCCATAGATCGCATGGAGCTGATGGCCCACATCTCCGCTGTACTGCTGCCTTTCTCGGCCCATTCCGTCTACCAATGTTTCCTGTGCACAGTTAACGAGGGTATTCAGTCCGGCAGCTATGCTTTTTCTCAGTCCTTTATTTCTGGTTTGGATGTTTAGGCTTTCTGGCCAGGGATAGCTTCTCCTGCGTACGCCCACCTGTTTGATTTTGGCTCTGCCTCTTCCTCCATGTACGTGCAACTGTATCCAGCGAAGACTCTCGTATTCAAAGGTCATCAGCTCATTCATCCCTACTTGACAAATAAACCTGCTCCATGCGTGAAAATGGTTATTCATGACCAGGTCTTTTTCTGGATCATGAGCCTCCTGTATCATAAGTTCAATGGTAGTTCCTTCAGGTGCTTCTACCTGGAGATAGGGAAAGCCTACCATTTGTTCATGAAAGGAGTAGGTAAGGAGAAAGCTGTTTTCTCCATCTAGTATGCATTCATATTCCAGCTTGGAATCTTTTCGGAATTCTGTGTAGAGAATGGCATAGGCATCCGGCGTAACAAAGTCGAAATACTCCTCTGGAGAAGAATTCCAACTGATTTCCTGAACCTTTACCAGCTGGTTGGCAGGAATGGCTTCTTCCTTAAGTAAGGCAGTAGACCTGGGAAAGATCTGGCAAGTCTCAGGATCTCCCATACTTTCATTGAGAAAATCTCTGTAAGTAGCGCATATGGAAGGGAGATGAGCGGCATTATTCAGCTCCATGGCGTCTCGCCAATTATTATCTAATCGAAAGTCTTTCTGATCCCAACCGTAGGGATACTTGCGGGCATCAAATTCTTCCTGAAGCGCGCGAAGGTACCATCTTTTATGTTGGCCCGGTTTCCAGGATTGGGCTACGCTGCATTGGAAGCTGCTATCTGTAAGTAGCTGATTGGTTGTGCCATCTTCATATTCCAGCTCCACCTTCATGATGAGGCCGGGTTTTCCCATTACCCATGTCCCATCACCCAATCCAAAGTATAGGACCGTAACCCCCAGTATATTCTCTCCTTCTTCCAGTAGTACTTTCAGGTCTACAGGGTCAGCCTCACTAAAGCGGGGATCCGTAGGTCCTGGACCCCATTGTAGCCTTTCCCCATTGATGCATAATTCATACCTGCTGTCTGCCAGAATCCATCCTTTGGCTGATACCAGTCCTTTCTTAACCTCAATAGATTTACGGAAAAGGATAAATGTATTAGGAAGTGTTCGCTCAGAAGGGAACCAGATCCACTTAGCCGGACTGAGATCCAGTCCTGTTCGCTCGTACCCTTCGGATTGCCTATGGATGGATTGAAAGACTTGGCGACCCAATTCATCTGATGGTTCTGCCTGTTGCCAGAACATGAGGGGACTTAAGGCGGACTGTTTCAGAAAGCGTCTACGAGAAGAGGACATACAGTAGGTATTTTGGAGTAAGGAGCATCTGTTAAGGCTGAGATACCTTTAGGTATTACATAAAGTGTGGACTCCTAATAATAATCTGCCAACGTACTCAACCTAAACTCCTTCGAAAAATCAGACACATTCTTTCCACGTGTATCATACTCTATCACCCGCTTTTCTCCCGGAAGCATATCAAAGAAGTTATCTGAGAAATGGCCGTAGGTGGTATCAGTACGTAGCCAGATATTCTTCGCAAAAGTGAGTGCTTCAAGCGTAACCTTATGCTTGTTTCCGGCCCGGGAGCCATCTATGAAGAAACGAATCTGTGGCTGGGGCAAGATGAGGTTCTTGGGCCTGGTGAGGTAGAATAAAGACCTGCTGACTCGCTTGCCTTCCTGGTACAAGCTTGCCTCTAGTACGATACCCGTACGCCTCTCAAAACGGATGATGCTATACACATCCGACTCGAATAGTAGGGTAGAGGAGGTAGCCGGAATGCTGGTAGTCAGGGTATCAGCCCAAAGGGTATCTCCATTGAATTTGTGAAGTCTGAGTTGAAGTTCTCCTTTTACATCCTGTTCCAGATCAGAAATTCCTTGTAGGGTTAGTCTCCGCTTATCTAGCTGCCAGCTAAGGAGAATATCCTCATTAGCCTTTCTGGCAGCATAATGGGCCGCCTTCCATAAGCCAAAATAGTCCACACTGGACCAGGACATGGTAGGCCAGCAGTCATCTATCTGCCAGTACATGGAGCCCATGGTGTAGGGCATATTTCTTCTGTGGGCTTCTGTAGCCGTTTTAATGGCTCTGGCCTGTGTCAATTGACTGAAGAAAGTAAGCTCCTCAAAGTTCTTGGGGTTGGGGTAGTAGAGGTTGACATAGTAGAGGATCATGTCATTCCCGTCAAAGGTCTTGCGGATGTAAGGCATCTTGCTGCGCTGTCTATGGCGCATGATAGGATGATCCATATCCAGCGCACTATCCCCTGCAAAGTAGCGGGAAGTCTTCAGGTCAGGCCAGGCCTGAAGGCCATACTCACTGATAAAGCGGGGCACATTCTCCTCATAAGTCTCAAAGGGGGCTCGCTTAAACCACACTCGCCAGTCGTGCTCATCTCCTGAAGCATGGTTGGAAACCTCATTATAGGAAGAGGAAGGACTGGAAGGCCAGTAGGCCCTACTTCCGTCAAATTCCTCGATGGTATTCGGAAGCACATCATAGAATACATCCTCATAGGCTTTCCATATGGCCTGCTGAGCTGCCTCATCCAGTTCGTGTGTTTCCTGCCAGTTCCATCTGTACCATCCGCCCAGATTCTCATTATTCCCGCACCATAGTGCGATAGAGGGATGATTCCGTAACCTGATGATGTTGTCCTTGAATTCTCCTCTCACATTCTCCAAAAATGCAGGGTCTCCCGGATACATGGCACAGGCGAACATAAAGTCCTGCCAAACCATGATGCCGTATTCATCGCAGAGGTCATAGAAGAGGTCGCTTTCATAGACAGCTCCTCCCCATACTCTCAGCATGTTCATGTTGGCGTCTACAGCCGACTGTAGCACCCTTCGGTAGTCTTCTTCTGTGATGTCAGGATTCAGGTTGCCAGGCGGGATGTAGTTGGCTCCCTTGATGAACATAGGCTTCCCATTTACCTCAAAATGGAAGCCTCTTCCTTCCTCATCCGCTTTCTGAATTAGCTCTATTTGCCTGACGCCTATTCTCTCTGTATGTGTTGCCAGTTCACGACTTCCTTTTTTGACTTGTATGCTTACTTCATACAGGTGCTGCTCTCCTTTTCCATTAGGCCACCACAGCTCTGGATCAAGAATTCTAAAGGGAAGTTGGACTTCATTTTCTCCTTCTGTGAGGAGATATTCTTTGGAGAATTGTTGTCCCCCTACACTAATGACCAGATCTACTTCAGTGAACTTATGGCTCTTCAGTTTCAGCTCACAAGTGTAGGAAGCCTGCTTATCCGTCAGTTCACTAAGCTTAAAGTGAGGATCTATGATACTTGCCTTATCCCATGCTTGTAGAGATACTCCTCTCCAAATCCCGGAGGTAACCAGTCGTGGCCCCCAGTCCCAGCCATAATGGTAGGGGGCTTTACGTGTATGTACGCTGGTTCTTTTCTCCTGAGGTGCTAACTCGTTGGTGGCAGGTATGGGGTAAGGTAGCGCATCAAATTTCTTCTGACCTTCCTGCACAGGAGATCGGAAAAGTACCCTGAGAGAATTAAGCCCTTCTATCAGCTTGTCTTTACAGGAGACTTCCCAGGTCCTGAACATATTCTCAGAAGTAAGAACAGACTCTTCGTTTAGGAATACTTCTGCATAGGTGTCTAATCCTTCAAAAACCAACTTTATTTCTTCCTGCTCAAACCATTCTTCCTCCAGGGTAAAAGTGGTTTTGTATTCCCAGCTCTTTTCTTCTATCCACTGAACACTATCCTCATTCGTCCCAATCCTATAATCCGGGATCATTCCCTGTCTGAATAAGTCTGCATGCACCGTTCCAGGTACTTTAGCCTCTATCCATATTGTTTCATCAGTAGATTTGAAGGTCCACCCTTCATGTAAGTCCATGTGTTTCATAGCGGGGGGTTGTGAACAAGAAATGACTAGTCCCAGGGAGATACAAAGAAAGAATATGAGCGATGAGGGGTTTTGCATACTGCTGTGCATATAAGCAAACGGGAAGGTCATTTGACCTTCCCGTGAATATACAATTTCTAAAAAAATTTCTCTATTAAGCTGCCTGTGCTTCCTTGATTTCTGTCTTCATATTTTTCTTGGTATAGAAATGTAGGAAGGCAAAAGCGGCAATCAGGATTAGCGGAAGTACTGCTACCTGTTGTAGGGTGGCGGCTCCTCCTGCTAATTCAGCTGCAGCGGCATCCAGCCCTGTTTCAGCTGCTATTGCAGTCTGTTGCTCATAAATACTTCCCATGAATGGAAGAATGAGGGAAGTAGAAAGCATGCCGGCACCTCCCATAACGGAAAGCCCCAGGGCACCTGTCTTAGGAAGATAGGTATTTACATATCCCAGCATAGTAGGCCAGAAGTAGGTTACTCCTACGGCAAAGATGGCTGCTGCCACGAAAATAGCGGCTCCACTCATCTGACTCATGGCCACAAGACCTACTGCAGAAAGTACGGCAGATATTAAGAGAACCCCTGTCTCAGAGAATCTATGTACAATAGGTCCGGCAAAGGCTCTTCCTGAGGCCATGATACCGTTGATGAATACTAGTAGAAGAATAGCAGGTACGCCTACATTAGCTAAGAGTGCGGTAATCCACTGATTGGTTCCTAACTCAGTAGCTGCTGTCATGAGCATACAAATGACCATGAAGATGAAAATAGGGCTTAAACAGGCCTTGAACATTTCCTGCATACTGATCCCTTTGGCTACACGCTCAGTTTCAGGGAATTCTTGTCCAAAGAAGAGATATCCATATACGATGGTAGGAATGAGCATGATGCCCACCTTTAGTTGCCATCCTATTCCCATTCCGCTCATGAAATACATAAGTAGGCCGCCTATCACAATTCCTCCGGGGAACCAGACATGAAAGCGGTTGAGCATTTTGGTTTTCTCTGAGGTATACATACCCGCTACCAGGGGATTACAGGCTGCTTCCACAAGTCCATTAGCTATCCCTATTAAGAGGGTACCCATGAAAAGTGTCCAGAAACCGGTAGCTGTAATGGTTACCAGTACCCCTGCCAGGTGTCCCACAAAGGCGAAAAGCATGATCCTCTTCATCCCGATTACGTCCACAAGCGGGCCACCAAAAATCATGGCAAGGGTAAAGCCCCAGAAGGCAGTTCCTGTTACCCATCCAATTTGCTCAGCAGTAAGTGTGAAAATCTCTCCCCAAGGGCCCATCAGGTCCCCCCTAATGGCAAAAGACATGGCCGTGGAAATCAAAGCCATACACGAGGCAAGAAAAAGCCTCGATCGATTGATAGTTGTATCCATAATTAGTAGTAGTAATATGTTCTTTTGTGATCGTCTATAGTAGATGAGAGAATGTACCTTATTTCTTGTACCATCATATCATCTAAAACTAATATAGGCACATAGTGTATAATTTTCATATGAATACGATAATTTCTTAATTTTTCACGATTATAATTTCAACCTAAACAATAATTCATGGACCGATCAAGAAGGATATTTCTACGAAACACCTTAGCTACAGGAGCTTCCTTATATGTACTCCCTACCTGGCTTACCTCCTGTGCGCCAAATGAGAAGGGAAGCGGAGAGGAAGAAGTGGCTCAATCAACTGCACCTGACATGTTTTTTAAAATTTCGCTGGCCCAGTGGTCTTTACATAGAATGCTCAAAGGAGGACAACTGGATAACCTGGATTTTGCTGCCAAAACCAAGAATGATTTTGGGATAGAAGCGGTAGAGTATGTAAACCAGTTCTTTAAGGACAAGGGGAAGGACATGGACTACCTAGGAGAAATGAAAAAAAGAGCTGCCGATAATGGCGTAGAGTCAGTCCTCATCATGGTGGACGGAGAAGGATATCTGGGTGATGCAGATGCTGCCAAGAGGGCACAAGCTGTAGAGAATCATTATCAGTGGGTAGAAGCTGCCAAATTCCTGGGCTGTCATTCTATCAGGGTAAATGCTGCCGGAGAAGGTACGGCTGAAGAAGTAGGGAAGAATGCCACAGAAGGCTTACATAGCTTATCTACTTTTGCCCAAGACTTTGGAATCAATGTCATCGTAGAGAATCACGGAGGATATTCTTCAGATGGAAGTTGGCTTTCCAAGGTAATAGCAGACGTACAGTTAGATAACTGTGGAACCCTGCCGGACTTTGGAAACTTCTGTATTACCAGATCTGAAGATGGTTGTGCAGATAGTTATGATCGTTATCAAGGCGTGGAAGATCTCATGCCCTTTGCCAAGGCGGTAAGTGCGAAGTCTCATGATTTTGATGCTGAAGGGAATGAAATCCATTCTGACTATATGAGAATCATGCAGACGGTAAAGGAGGCCGGATATAGAGGCTACGTGGGCATAGAATATGAAGGAAGCGAGCTAGGTGAAGAAGAAGGAATCATGGCCACCAAGGCATTACTTGAGAAAGTTGGAGCTGCCTTAGGCGCATAATCCAACCGGATTTCTTCATATGTATGTAACTCTATACCAGTCTTTTCAGTATATCATAGAAATATTTCAAATTTCCATAGTGTTACGACCCCGGGGATGACTTACGTCTCGGGGTTTTTTTAATTCATCACATGTACCTCTTTCAAAGCGAACGACTTGGGTTTAGAACCTGGCAGAAAAGTGATCTGGATACTTATGCTGCCATGAATGCGGATCCAGATGTTATGGAGTTTTTTCCCTCCCTCTTGTCGCGGGAAAACTCTGAAAAATCCATAGAAAATTTTAAGAAACATTATCAGGAACACGGGTTTAATTTCTTCCCGGTAGACGTCTTATCAGATAATAAGTTTATCGGCTTCATAGGAATGAAACGGGTAGGCTTTGAAGCATTTTTTACCCCTTGTGTGGAAATAGGCTGGCGACTAGATAAATCCGCTTGGGGAAATGGATATGCCACTGAAGGTGCCCGTAGGTGCCTGAAATTAGCCTTTGAAGAATTAGGAGAACAAGCCATTTACTCCTTTACAGCCCTTCAAAACAAACGCTCAGAAAGAGTCATGCAGAAAATAGGCATGCATAAGGTAGGAGAGTTTAACCACCCTAAGGTGCCGGAAGACAACTGGCTCAGTCGGCATGTACTGTATAAGATCGAAAGGCCTACAGAATAAACTCTGCTTTATCTTTTATTCCAATGTCAGCTCATACCTGGCATTGGACATTACTTGCTCTTGAGAAATCCAGTAGGGAATCCATTTCTCTGATTTCCAGAGCCCTAACTGGGACTTATAGTAAGGATGGAAGATACGTGCTGCACTACCTCCAGAGAGGGCGCCCATAAATTTATCCTTCTCACTCATATCTGCCACCATGCGGAAAGAGCTAAACCACCCTGTTTCATAGGTTCTGTCTTTGGTTTTGACAAAACCGCCCCTGTTAAGGGTTTGGTTGGAACCTCTTTTAGGGAAAGTTTCTGCCCCTAGCATTTCACTGCCTGTTCCGCTTGGACGGATGGGACTGAAAAACCGTACAGTGTGTAATTTCCCCCAGGTCCAGCCGGCAGGATCAGCACCGAATCGCTCACTTAATAGGGCTTTGGTTTTGGTACCCGCTTCTACAATGAGTTCAGAAAGGGTTTCTTTCTCTTCCGTTTCAATGTTGTCAATAAAGGCATGGTCAGAGAGAATCATGTCATCCATGCGTTGATTCCAATAGTACACACTTCCCCAGAACATATCCTCTACATCATCCGGTAACTCATCATCCAGGATTAAGTACACTAGTTCATTATAGAGAACATTAAACACAGTAGCACCTACTTCATCTACATCATCCTCGTGATCCCAGTCCATGAGAATGTTGGCTAGTTCCTTGGTGGCTTCATCCTGGGTAAGTGCTTGCACAAACAGGGGTTTCAGCACATCTGCCTGGGTATTCTTTACATCCAGAATAAGGTTCCATAAGTCCTCAGGTGCCAATAGCTTTTCCTGAGACATGAATTCCTTCATCCTTCTGTAACGGTAATTGGGGGAGAAATGAGAAGAGTAGTAATACGCATAATCATCCGGGCGGGTATCATGATTAGCGGTGCCTATCCACCCTCTTTCAGGGTTTAACATATGGGGCATCTCATCCTTGGGAATGAAGCCTAACCAACTATTCCCTTCACTTACTTTTTGTGGAACTCCTCCCTGATGGCCCTGTCTGATGGGTACTAGCCCTGTAGATTGATGAGCGATGTTTCCTTCTACGTCTGCTATGGCATAGTTGAAGAACATAATGTCCATCTCTTCCAGACCTTTTCTGAATTCAGCTACATTCTTCGTTTCCAGGAGTTTGTTGATGCCTAGAGAAGGGCTCTTACTTTCTGCGGTAGACCAGCGCAAACTGACCACATCATCTGTCATTACCCCGAAGACCGGAAAATCTGAAATCACAGGTCCTCTGGCAGTGGACCGAATCTCCAATTCTACCTTCTCTCCGTCTTTGACTAGAATCGTTTCCTTCCTGATCTCAAAGGGAACTTTTTCACCATTCTCCATATATGAATCTCCCTCTACTTCTTCTATGAATAAATCCTGACTGTCTCCATAAGCATTGGTGATCCCGAAGGATACAAACTCGTTTCTTCCTGCCAGCATTCCAGGTATTCCAGGAACAGCGATTCCGGATGTTTTGAATTCCGGACACATCAAACCAATAGGGTAGAAGGTACCTGGTAAAATCCTGGCATCTACATGTGGATCATTTGATAGAATAGGACTTCCAGACTGAGACTTACTGCCGGAAATGGCCCAGTTGTTAGAGCCTAACTTTGGGTAAGGAATGATAGGCGTGGGAAGGGGACTCCAGGCCATTTCTTTGGGGGAAGCATTTTCACCATTAAGTGTGTCCAGCTCAAAACTCAGAGGATTGGTTCTATCCAGATTGACATTGAGGGGAAGAAGTTCCGAAGCGTTCTCCATACGGGAAGCCAGGTTTAAGCTGAGAACTTCATCGCTCATATTTTGACTGTGGAAAAATCCTATGAAGTGAGCCGTAGCTACTATATCCTCTGGTTGTAAGGGTTTAGGTTCTATCCCTAATAAACTTAGTTCTAAGGGGAACTCATCCTTTCCTACTTCAAGGTAAGCGTTGAATCCTTCACAATACCAACCCAACATCTCCTTCGTTTCCTCATCCAGGTATTGATAGCTCCTTTTGCCATTTCCGGCTAAATCCAGAACCCGCATCTGTATATCTGACTCCAGCATGGCTTTGCCTGTTAAGCTAGCGCCTTCCCCTTTGATAAGGGCGCGGTATAATTCTATTTGGAATAGCCTATCCTGGGCTACCACGAATGCTTGTCCTCTGATAACATCAGCCTTGTTTTCTGCTATGACATAGGCTACTCCATGATCATCCCTGACTATTTTGATGGGTGCCTCATTGATGGAGATTTCAAATGAACCCTCCTGCTTGAAGTTGTTGGCGTTTTTTACCCAGAAGAATCCTGCAATGATGAGTATCCCGAGAAGCACTAAAGTGAAGAGGCCTATCTTTTTAGCTG
>JBCBKZ010000590.1:0-3998 GCA_038520955.1 Bacteroidota bacterium
CAGTATTTGTCTCGATAACGATGTGTAGGTATAGACTAAATCAAATCTCTCCGTTTGGTTCTGACCCTGATTGAGTCGTTGAAATACTTCAATTACCCACACATCGTTATCGAGACAAATACTGATAGGTTAAGAATTATCTTTCGTTCATTTTATTCTATCCATTATTTAAGGGAATAATTCTTCACTATTGAATAGTAGGAGAATAAGCCTGAAATGGATTAGAGATCAATTTTGAAGAAACTTACATTTCCTTTGCTTTGAGACAATCGTAATAGCACATACAAAGATTAACCTCTCGCCTCATCTTTTTCAAACTTCTTCATATACCTAGGTACCAGAACTAAGAGCGCGGATAAGGATTCATTACAAACAACTCAAATGTATGTACCTCCCACTGAATTTTGGGGGCTACTGGTTCGAACATAAGTAGATCATCTCCCCCTCTGGTAGTTAGGGCTTTTCTGAGCTCTTTAGCGTCTTCTTTCTCAGGCTTAGGTAAGGATTTCATGGTCAGTGTACTCACATCAAAGGGAGCTTTACTAACTATCAACTTGAAGAAATACGAGAGCCCATCCCAGTTGAAGTCCTTGATGTAGGAGTTGTTCTCCAGGGTCATCTTAATGTACTTCTTCCCATCAAACTCTTCCAAGCCTCTGGAGCTAAGTATACCTTGGCTCGGACCCAGCAACAGTTGGTTGGAAACCATCATATTATCTATCACCCCAAAGGTGTTGGTTAGATAAAGTAAGCTACAGTGGTAGTCGTCCTTGGAATGGTTAACTATTTCCAGACGGAACCACCTGTAGGGTTTTGCTTCACTGAGCTCGAAGCTGAACTGGCCCTTCTTATCAGGGAAAACTCTATGTTCTTTTTTAGCGGCCTCATCATAGACAAACATCCTCAATTCTACCGGAAACATGGTTTTCTGCTTGTCCGTGAAACTGCTTAGGTCGTGATTCTCACTATGCTCCAGCATTTGGAGGTAGTTCCATTGAGAGATCTGCTTTAGGTGTTCATTGACTGTCGTTATACTCTCAGGAAGAAACTTCTCGTCTATATCTGCTATCCCTACTCCTTTTACCAAAGGCTTATCGTGTACATTGGGTTTGGTGATCAGGCACACACTGTCCTCTATTCTCAGGCTATATTGGGCTTCTTCGCTCCCAACGAGCTCATATAACTTCACCTCAGCCTCATCCAGAATTTTTTCAAGCCCCTCTTTCAGAAGCTTCACGTTCTTTGCCTCAGTCTTGTTATCCGCACTAATACTCACCTTCAGCGGTTCTGCGCCTATGTCAGGAATCTTGGTGAATAGGGTATGGTCAAATTTCTCCTTGTCTGTAGGTGGTTCTTCTCCTATAAACTCTACTGCACTATACCCCGCCAATACTTCCTTAATCTTGATTGTGTATTTTTTTGAAGGCGACTTTTTGGACTGTACATCCAGGGTTTGGAAACTTCTTTTAGATGCGTCTATAGGTACCCCTTGTAAAGCACCTGCTGTGATACGCCACTCATGAGTGGTATCTTCTCCCCCTCCTTTCACCACTGCACAGATTAATGCTTTGTCGGTAGGTTGATGAGACAGGAAGGTAAAATAGCGCTCCCGGGGGTCTCCCATCTTGAAGTAGAACTGGGGCGTTTGGGCATGGAGCGTCTGATTTAGGGTGGGCATCATATTCAGTACTCTGGTATACAGGTTCTGATAACTGATGTTCCCATTCACCGATTCCAGAACATTTAACAATGCAGTTGTAAAAACGCCACTCCTTACCGTTCCCGCTTTAGGTTCTTCCAGCGCTTCTTCCACCTCTTTACAGGCAGCTAACTGTATATGTCTCCCTTCAGGAAGAATGGTCTGAAGATTTTTGTCTGCCTGAACGTCAGCCATGATTCTGCTAGTGTCTGCCCTAAAGTCATAGGTATCCACCGGTCTTTCATCCAGAGGATTGCGCTGGATCCGTCTTGTGTTAGTCCCCAGCTCAGGTTCAGCCTGCAGAGACCTTGTATTCTCTCCGGAATGACAACAGTCAAAGACAGTGATAATGGTTGCCCCTCCTGTTTTGGTATCCAGGTCATGTACCAAGTAACGTAATTCTTTATCCGAAATGCCCGGTGCCATGGGCCGATTACCGATGAAGGGATAGCTTTCCATACATACGAGGGCGGCTATATTGCCATCAAACTCATCTTCCTGAAAGGAGTTGAGGCTGGTTTTCTCTCTGTATCCATGTCCGGAGAAATAGAAGAAGATGACATCATCCTTCTTAGCACGTTCTGAAACAGTCTTGAAAGCAGCATAGATATTTTTCTTGGTCGGCTTTACTTGTTCTTCATCCGTGAGAATGTGCAATTCTGGGGACTGTTGGAACCCGGCTTGGACAAAGGGTTTCTCCAGATAAGCTTTCATTTTTCCGACATCTGCTACGCATCCTCTCAAATCTCCTACATATTGGTAATTATTGATTCCCACTAGTATGGCGTACAGTTTGTTCTTGCTTGACATGGCAATTATGGATTGAGTGTGTGTGAGTATATGGTCAGAGAGGACGTAATGGTAACCTACTAATCTACCTAAGTATTACCTAGTTTACAGATCGATTTATTTCACCTATCCTTAACATTTGCTAGCTAAGAAATCACCTATCAGTTTCTCTTATTGAGGAGAAACGTAAAAAATTTCATTACTAACCCCCATTTGTTCGTCTAGCTTCTGTACATTTAAAAAATCTGACAAAGCGTCAACACATGAACCTCACAAATAAAACTGCCCTGGTAACAGGAGCGTCTTCAGGTATAGGGAAATCATTTGCGTATTTACTCGCCTCCAAAGGGATGAATCTGGTGATAGTAGCCAGAACCATTTCCCAACTGGAGCTGATGGCAGATGAAATCAGCAATAAATACCAGGTAAAGGTACTCCCCATCACCAAAGACCTGAGTGTCAAGGGAGCCAGTCAGGAAGTGTATGATAGACTCAAGAGAGAACAGATAGAAGTAGATCTCCTCATCAACAATGCTGGTTTTGGAAAGTGGGGAGAATTCACGGAGTTCAGCATGGAAGACTATCATGACATGATCCAGCTGAATATCACTGCCTTGATGGACCTGTCTTACCTATTCATGGAAGACATGAAGCAGAAGTCTGAGGCTGGCATCATCAATGTAGGGTCCACAGCCTCCTTTGTTCCAGTTCCCTATTCATCAGTGTACGCAGCCACCAAAGCATTTGTCTTATACTTCTCTGAAAGCTTGGTAGGAGAATTAGAAGGTAGCAGTGTACAGGTGCACTGTCTATGTCCGGCGGGAACGGCCACTAACTTTGGGAATGTAGCCAGTAAGTCCGGCAAAGCTTCTATGGAAAACATGAAGTCGCCAGATGAGGTAGCAGCGGAAGGTTTAGAGGCATTCCTGGCGGGCAAGCACTTTTCTGTTACCGGCAGAAAATCTATGCTGATCATGACGCGCATCTTTTCCAGAAAAAGAGTCATCAAAATGGTGACCGCCGCCTGGAAGAAGAGCATGGACGCTATGACGAAGTAGAAGGCCTAAATAAAGGTCAACTAAGGGATACTGGATAAGTCATTAGCATGGTATCCTTTTTTTATTCCTTTACCCAACTAGGCATTGAGTGAAAGCAGCATTAAGAGATAAAAGAGGAGAAAAACAACTGGGACCCATTGCTCTATGAGAGTTAGTGGCAGGTACTTTTTTAAGCTTTTGCCCTCTCCCAAGGCCACCCACTCAGCTCTATTGTATGGACTTGCAGGGAGCTTTTCTTCCATAAAGCCAATAACTTTATACTTAGCCGTATTTAGATTCTTGTATGACCTTATAAGCCACCACCATATCAGGCACAGAAAGCTAAACACCAGAAACAGTATAGCTAGCACTCCTAAAGAGGTAGATATAAGGTCTCCTTTTAAGAAAACCCCTAATACCGTAAGCAATGAGGTATGGAGGGAAAGAAATATAGCTAATGGCTTTTTTCTTTC
>JBCBKZ010000591.1:0-3997 GCA_038520955.1 Bacteroidota bacterium
CGTTCTTTTGCATCAACCATAGTTTTGCGCAGGATGTCCTAAGTCCGCAGCGTAAACAGGCCATTGATTCTCTTGCTTTAGAGAAAGTAAGGGACCTAAGTACCTACATAAGCATCATAGGGAATAAGAGTACCCCCTTTTCAGAAGCTAACAGGGTCATTGACAGAGCTGTAGAGCTTTTTGCTGATGGCAGTGAAATCGGGGTTTCTTCCTTGTATAGAGAACAGATTCAGTACTTTGGAGTGAGAAAATACTTTGAGCGGCTTATGGCTCTCAATTATGACCGGGTAAGCATCCGCTGGTATAACATCCAGTACATTTCAGACCTGGAACTCCAACCTGATGGGAGATATGTGGGCATTATTACCATTTATCAGCGCTTCGAGGGGACCACAGCAGATGGGTTAAAGTACATGGACACAACCAAAAAGGATATTACGGTGTATGTAGAAAGGAAGCGCACCCAAATAAGTGGTAGAGTTATCGAATTTTGGGATGTGCTACTTGGAGATATTCGAGTTGCAGAAACCACTCAATGATAAAAATCTGGCATCTGATCCTGTTATTCCTCGCTCTTTCAACTGGTCTGAAAGCACAACAGTACCAGGATTTTCTTTATGAAGGAGATGCCAGCGTATTCTATGCAGAAACAAAACAAATTAACCAGTTCTTCAGACGCTTCAATTGTGAAGAATCCCCAAATGGAGAGCGGTATTTCTCCAACAATCCTATGTATCGCGACCGCGAAATGAGGCTAAAATATCTCAATGAATTATTTGATGAGGTAAACCCTTCTATGAAGGATTCTCTCAAATCTTCTTTCATGGAAGAGATTACCTTGGAAGAGAATCCTGTTTTCCTTGATTTTCATGCTGGAGAATGGTTTGCTGAGCTGAGCACTACTTTCAGATACAAAGGTAGACAGGAAGAGGCCATCTTCTTTTTGAGGTTAAGAGAAGAGACTGTAGGGTCTAAATGGGTCTTTAGTCATGTGTACTTTAAGCCCTATCACAGGAGGTCTTCTCTTCCGGATACTAGTAGACTATACCTCCCCCCTGGCACTAAAAAACCTATGGGCTTCATCCATCCCATGAGCCATGAACTTTCAATTATGAATGTAAGAAAGGTCTTTAGTGATAAGGAGAACATCTCCCAATACCTAGACCCTGATGAGGGAACAACTATGATGAAGTTGTTTTTGAAGGAGGTTTACAAATCAAAACTGAGATTTCTTACAGTTAAAAAGGTTAAGTTTCATTTCTTCCAGATAGATAATTGGTATTTTGAACTAGCACAATTCAGAAGAAGCGGTTATAATAGGGGATGGCTGATTTCTCAGCTGAGCAGAGCACCAGAAGACAAGAAATCATTGCTTAAGAAGTTTATATATAGAGAGGATGAATAGTTACTTTAGCAGCACCCATTCATGAGGTTGACAACGGAACATATACATTCACATCCCTTCAGAATACTATTTACGCTGATATGCATTCTGTTATCAGTACAGAATGGCCATGCTCAGTCAAGTGCCTCCTCTATACTCTCAGCTGAAGAAGTAGACCTTTATAAGGAACAGGCAAGGAGAATGGTCTCTTTCCTGGAATTCTCTTTTAATATCCTGGGCAGTGAAGAAAGCCCTACACGTGAAAAAGAAACCATCATCAATGAGAGCTTTCTCAAAGCCTTTGAAGATACTGAAGTTCAGATTGAAGATGATCTGGTCTCCGGTAGATCTGTAAGCACCAGAAAAGACGTTCAAGCCTACTTAAAAGACATTGACTTTTTTTATAGAGACGTAAGATTTGAATTCCTGGTAGAGAATGTAGACTATCGGGTAAATGCAGAGGACAAAGTATACTTCACCGTTACCACCAGCAGAAACCTACAAGGCATAAGTGTAGAGAATGATAGTGTAAACCAAAGCCAGGTGCGCTTTATAGAAATGAACCTGGATGTAGCCAAGCAGGACCTGAAGGTAGTCAGTATTTACACCTCTAAGGTGAGTGAGCAGCAAGGATTAGCTAACTGGTGGAATGAGCTTGATTACTCATGGAAGTATCTGTTTGGGGACAGTATTTACATCAGTCCTAGGCACACCATGCGGGATGCACTAAGCCAAAACAGACGAGCTAATATAGGAGACACCCTTCTCTTCAGCCTGGATAATCAGGAAGAGGAAGAAGATACCCTAATTAGTGATTTAGACTATTTACTGCCGGAGTATGACAGGTCTTCCTACAAAATGAGTCGTATGGATACAGTGGTGATCAATGATCCCAGAGTATTTGGGGCCATTAGAAAGCTGCTGGATACTAAGGAACTGGACTTATCCTACAATAAAAATGTATTCTCACTGGAAGCGCTAAGTAAGTTTTCCAACCTTAAAAAACTTTCCGTCTCCAACTCTAATGTGGTGGACCTGTTTCCTTTGAGAAATCTGACTCAACTGGAAAGTCTGGACATTTCCTCTACCAATATTCGCAGCCTTGGAGTCCTGAAGTATGCTGTGAACCTAAAAGAATTAAATGCTTCTGAATCTTCCGTCAGAGACTTCCAATCCCTTTCCCAGTTCCGTGAACTGGAGAAGTTGGACCTTTCCTTTACGTCTTTACGTTCTCTGGGATCTATTTCAGGTTTGAGTTCACTAAGAGAACTGGATATTTCTCAAACTAATCTGAGTTCCTTTACCGGAATTGAGTCATTGGCGAGTTTGAGAACGTTAAAGTGTACTAACAATAGAATATTTGACTTAAAAGGGGTTAGTGCTTTATCGAACCTGGAGGTTCTCAACATAGAAAATACAGAAATAGATAATCTGAGGGATTTACAAGCCAATAAAGAGTTGAGGGTCATATTCTGTGATGATACCAGAATCAAAAGCCTGGAGCCATTGGAGAATAGCCCTAATATCAACAGGATTTACTGCGACAGGACAGGTATAAACAGATATGAGGCCCAAAGATTTTCTCAAGTTAAGCCTGGGGTCATGGTCATCTTTGAGTCAGAGATTCTTGAGGCCTGGTGGCATGACCTGAGTGATTCCTGGAAAACAGTTCTACAAAGTAAGGCTCAGTTATCTACTTACCCCAGCCGTGAAGAGCTACACTCATTGACGGGGATTGAAGAAATGAATCTGGGCCAGTATCCGGACATCAATAGTTTAGGACCTGTACATATGCTGGTGAACCTGACAAAACTGAATTGTGAAGGACTACCCGTTCAAGACTTAGCTCCCCTTGCCAGATTGAGCCAATTACAGGAACTGAATCTGGCGGGTACACAGATTAGCTCCCTTGAGCCGCTAAAGGACCTAAGAAATTTACGCTACCTCAACTGTAATAAGACCAATATACAGTCGCTACTTCCCCTTATCAGTGCACAAAGCCTGGAAGTACTGGAAGTAGATTATACGCAAATAGAAACCCTCACCCCCATAGAAGGGCTACGGAACTTGGAGACTGTATATTGCGACTTTACTCCTATTGGGATTCCACAGGTGAGATACTTGAAGACGGATGCCCTTATAGTGTTCAAAACGCCAGTGTTAAGAGATTGGTGGGAGCAGCTACCTAATGCATGGCAGAATATTTTCAGGGATATCTTTGAGTTTGATAACTATCCAGATCAGAAGATGCTGCATACCATCATTAATCTGGAGTCTTTGTCCATACGCGAGAATGACAGGATTTACACCCTGGAACCACTCAAAGAGTTTACCAAACTACAAGTCCTTTCCTGTGAGCGTACCCAGATTACAGATATCAGCCCCATCAAGGATCTGGCAACCTTACGGGAACTCAAGCTTACCAGAAACCCTATCAATAATATCAATGAGATAGGACAGCTTAAGAAGCTTAAAGTCCTGCATTTGATGGATTCTCCTTTAGAAGACATAGAGTTCATAGGCTCCCTACCAGAGCTGCAGGATCTTGATGCTTTTTACTGGAGTACCAGCACACCTGAAATCCTGCAGCTCTGGTAGGGAGCCTATGAACTC